>CAZMVE010000006.1:0-57111 GCA_964569585.1 uncultured Bacteroidales bacterium
GTGGAATACCAATAATAACAATACCATAACAGGAAATGCTTACCTGGAGATACAACCCCTCAGAAGCCTGAAATTACGCTCCTCTTATGGTATAAATAACTGGTACGGTTCCAGCAGGCAGTGGGTGCCTGCCTATAACTTAGGTGTTCAAACTTTTGAGGAATACGATTTTCTGCGCCAGAATATGTGGTCGGGGTATACATGGACATCGACCAGTACGGCAAGCTACGATTTTAAGATCCAAAACATGCACTCATTTAGCATACTTACCGGTGCCGAGTTTATAAGAAATGCCAGGAGCCTGAGCATTGAGGGTGAAAATAGAAACAGCGTTTATAACGATTACGAATATGCTTACCTGGATAATTTCGATCCGCTGGATGCTGGCAATGTTACACTGGCCAGCTTCGGATCGAAAGATGAATATGGCTGGGCCATGATATCGTATTTTGGTAGGTTAACTTACGATTTCAAAGAAACCTACCTCCTGAATGCCACACTTCGTTATGACGGTTCTTCTAATTTCAATCGTGGCCATCGATTTGGAATGTTCCCTTCGTTCTCTGCCGGTTGGGTGCTTTCCAATGAGGATTTTATGCAAAATACCTCATCGTGGCTCAATTTCATGAAATTGCGTTTTAGCTGGGGACAAAACGGGAACCAGGATGTTGGGAGAAAATTTGCTTACCAGGCGAATATTTCTACTGAAGGAGTTAATTACTTTTTCGGCCCCGATCATTCACTTATCACTGTTGGTTCTACTCCCTACCAGGTGCCTAACTCAGGAATTCATTGGGAAACATCGGAACAAACTAATGTAGGTACCGATATGTATATGCTCAGTAATAAACTGCAGTTCTCGTTAGACTGGTACCGAAAAGATACAAAAGACTGGCTTATTGAAGCCCCTGCCTCCTCGATGAATGGAACAAGGCCTCCGGTTGTAAACGGCGGTAATGTAAGGAATACGGGTGTTGAAACCATGGTACGCTGGAACCACCGCAAAGGCGACTTCAAATACAGTATTGCGGGAACTTTTGCCTATAATAAAAACGAGATGGTTAGTATCCCCAACAGCGACTCAATTATTCACGGCCCAGCCAACCAGCTCGGTAACAATACAACAGAAATGTTTCGTTGCGAAGTGGGCAAGCCTATTGGCTTCTTCTGGGGTTATATTACCGATGGAGTTATACAGGATGAAGCTGACTTGATTGCTTACAACAGCCAGGGTACCGCTGTTGGTGATAGTGCATATTTTCCATATGCCTCCCTGAATCCCGGCGACCTGAAATTTGTGGATACCGATGGCGATGGTGATATTGATAGCGATGACAAAGTGATGATTGGTAATCCGCATCCCGATTTCATTTTCGGAATTCAACTTAATTTTGAATATAAAGGCTTTTACCTGAATTTAACAGGATACGGTCAGGCTGGCCATCAAATTGCCAAGAGTTATCGTTCGTCTGACAGCCAACGGGCAAACTGGACTGACGAGGTATATGAAACCTGGGATGGACCGGGTACATCGGACAGGTTGCCCCGTGTTGTACGAGGGGGAGGTCGTAATTGGAACTACATATCCGATATATACATTTATGATGCCGATTTCTTCCGAATCAGTAACCTGACCATTGGGTATAACCTGAAGCAGATATTCAAGAACCTTCCGGCACAGGAATTCCGTATTTACGGTGCAGCCAATAATCTCTACACCTTCACCAAGTATAATGGTATGGATCCGGAAGTGGGCTATTCTCCAACAAACGAAGGTGATCCAACAGCAGAAGATAACACTCCCTGGGGTGCTGGTATTGACCTGGGAATCTATCCTCAATCCAGGACATTCATGCTAGGTGTAAACATTACTTTTTAACCAAAAAACTGAATTGACATGAAAAAAATACTTTTTATTTTACCAGTAATTATGTTCCTATGGACAAGCTGTTCCGAAGAATGGCTTGACACAAAGAACTTGTACCAGAAAACTGACGAAAGCTATTTCCAAACCCCTGAGGATGTCCAGGAAATGTTAGCAGGCGCCTATTCTGCACTTCCGCTCGATGCCAATTTTAACCATCCGATGCTTGTTTCCGACATATTGTCGGATGACTGCTTCGCTGGAGGCGATAACTCAAACGATCTTGATGGTTTTCACCGTACCGATAATTTTACAATTTCCAATCCCGATTTTTATGAAGAACTTTATGACAGAAACTGGGAAGGAATATTAAGGACCAACCTTATTATTAAACGTTTCGATCAGGTTGAATACGAAGATGAGGTGGAACAAAACAGAGATCTTGGCGAAACTCATTTCCTGAGGGCCTATTTTTATTTCAGGGCATCGAAATTTTTCGGTCCGGTACCTCTGCGGCTCATGCCTGACGGTGATGAGGTTGTACGGGCAACTCCGGAAGTAATGTACGGGCAGATTGCCTCCGATATGAAAAAAGCCATTGAACTTCTTCCTTCAATTCGTTACCAGAATATCCCCACAGAACGTCTGGGACATGCTACAAAATGGGCTGCACAAGCCATGATGGCGCGTATTTTCTTGTTTTATACAGGATATTACGGACAAACAGAACTTCCCCTTGCTGAAGGAGGTTCAGTATCGAAAGACCAGGTTATTAACTGGCTCGAGGAATGTATTAACAATAGCGGCCATGACCTGTTGCCCGACTTCAGAAATAACTGGCCGTATTCTTCAGTAAGTGGTTATCCCTTTACTGCAAATAACAATCTTTCCTGGGCAGGTGAAGAAGGGGGTAATTATGAAACTATCCTGGCTGTTAAATATTCCCCCTATGCCGGGTATAACACTCCCGATCAACAACTACGTTACGCAAACATGCATAACTTAAATGTTGGTTTAAGAGACCAGTCAATCTTACCCTTTGGTCAGGGCTGGGGACTTGGCACAGTTAATCCCCAGCTATGGGAAAGTTTCGAGGAAGGCGACCTGCGCAGGGAAGGGTCTATCCTAAACGTAAATATTACGGATAATCCGGATGAAGCAACAGTGACTGATGCTTTTACCTGGGGAGGTGATAACCAGACTATGGAAACAGGGTACTTCCAGAAGAAATATGCCCCTATTGTTGATTATAACGCAGGAGGTGTCCTGGAGAGTATTTGGTATACAAGATATGGGGCACCATCTGACTTTATGTTGTGGAATATGCAAGACGATGTTTTAATCCGCTTTGCCGATGTTCTCCTCATGTCAGCTGAATTGGGCAGCCCGGGTGCTGCTAATTACTTTAACGAAGTTCGCACACGTGCCGGCCTGGATCCTATTGACAACCCCTCACTCGATGATATTAAACTTGAACGCCGCCACGAATTTGCTTTCGAAGGCCTTCGTTACCACGATTTGCTGCGCTGGGGACTTGAAGATGCCAAAACTGCCATTGAAGCAGCCAATGGCATAACGGTTCTCTGGGTTTTAGAAGAGAGAGAATATTCAATTACCTTCCCGCTTGAAACAGGAGGTTTCCTTCCTATTCCTGAGACTGAAATTCTTTTAGCTGAGGGCGAATTGGTTCAGACCCCGGGATGGTAATTTTTTAATAATAGTATTAAGGAATTGATAATTTAGAAAAAGAGGTTGTCAAAATGTGGCAACCTCTTTTTTTTGAGTTAATCAATTATCTCATACCACTTGCTTAACGAAAATTTTCCTTCTCCGTTATAGTATCGAAAACGTATCAACTGCACCTCGGGATCTATTTCGCGCCACGAAATTTCAAGTGCTCCGGGATGGGTCAGATTGGTGATGTATCCCCTTGTTTCCCTTCGCATTCGATCTGCCTCACGGATAGTTATTTTCTTTTTTAAATCAAGTTTCCAGCGTTGTTTTGCAAATGCTTCTTCTATGCTTTCATCGCCCAATACTACAATATCGATACTATTAAATGTAGTAATATAGCCTTTGTAGGGCGGAACAGTTTTGCCCAACTCCAATTGTTCGATATCACTCCAAAGTTCAGGTGTCTTTTTCTTAAAGATTAATAATTCTGCTATTTTGGAATTGATGGTATCCTGAAAGACTACATGCCTGAAATTATCCCCATCCTGAGCTTCACCAATCAATCCAAACCGTATTATTTTTACAAAATGATTCCTTGCCATGAATTTCCTTTTCAGTCAATTCTTATACAATTTTACAAATATCCGCGAACACCTGAGCCAACTTATCAACTAATCCCCGGAAAGAAGAATGGTTTACTTTATGCACCCATCATTTTAACTTTCTTTTATATATTTGTGCAAATGCTTTTTTTCTGATGGATAAGAAAGAAAAAAGAAACTTTTTTCAAAAGATAAGAGATAAATACAGATTTTCGGTTTACCGTGACGAAAGTTATGAAGAGGTGCTCAACTTAAGACTATCGCGCATGAATGTGATAGCCTGGGGAGGAATTGCTACCCTTCTTTTTCTCGGAATTGTCATATCTATTATTGTCTATACACCGGTTAGAGAATTTATTCCGGGTTACCCTGATGAAAACACGCTAAAAAGCAGTATCAGAAATAAGCAACGACTGGATTCACTTGAAATTGAACTGAACAGGCGCGATATGTACCTGGATAATATTAACCGTATCATATCGGGTGAAGAACCTGAGAATTACAATAATGTCAGGGATACAAACCAAAATTATAATGATATTAAATTCACTCGCTCTACAGAGGATTCTCTGATGAGGGAATATTTCAGGGAGGAAGAACAATTTGGAATAAATAAAGACAAGAAAAGCGAGACCATAGGAGGTATTTCCCAGATGCATTTCTTTGCACCTGTCAAAGGACTGGTTACCAATTCATTCAATTCGGTAGGAGATCATTATGGTACGGATATAGTTGCTGCTGCAAACGAAGTTGTAAAAGCTACGCTGGCAGGTACCATAATTATGGCAACATGGACACTCGAAACGGGTTGGGTTATTCAGATTCAGCATAAAAATAATCTTATATCAATTTATAAACACAATGCTGAATTACTTAAAAGAGTTGGCGATTATGTAGAAGTTGGAGAAGCTATTGCAATTATTGGTAATTCCGGTGAATTAACAACGGGTCCGCATTTGCATTTCGAATTGTGGTACAATGGTATTCCTCTTGACCCTGAAGATTATATTTCGTTCTGAAAGTGTTCATCCTTTATAATTGATAATGAGAAAGAGAGTAGCCATTCTGGGATCGACTGGTTCAATTGGCACACAAACACTCGATGTCATTTCACATCATCCGGAAGTTTTTGAGGTATCGGTAATTACTGCCAGAAATAACGTTGATCTGCTCGTTGATCAGGCGCTCAGATATATTCCAAAACATGTTGTTGTTACCAATGAAAAACGCTACCGGGAAGTATCAGATGCACTTAAAGGATTACCAACTGAAGTACATGCAGGCGATAAGTATCTTTCGGAAATAGTACAACTGAAAGAGATTGATATTGTACTCTCTGCGCTTGTAGGATTTGCTGGTTTATTACCCACCATCAAAGCACTGGAATCGGGCAAGAATATTGCGTTGGCCAATAAAGAAACTCTTGTGGTTGCCGGAGAACTTATTACAGAACTGGCCCGGAATAATGACTGTCAAATTTATCCGGTCGATTCGGAACATTCGGCAATTTTTCAGTGTCTTGTCGGTGAGAACCGGAAAAGCATCGAAAAAATTTATCTTACAGCCTCGGGAGGACCTTTTCGGGGAATGAACGCAGAACAGTTAAAGAAAGTAACGCTGCATCAGGCACTGGATCACCCCAACTGGTGCATGGGGAATAAGGTTACTATTGATTCAGCATCGCTGATGAATAAAGGACTGGAGGCTATTGAAGCAAAATGGCTTTTTGATCTTACACCTGAACAAGTAGAGATAATTATCCATCCGCAATCTATTATTCATTCTATTGTTCAGTTTCACGACGGATCTATGAAAGCTCAGATGGGACTGCCTGATATGAGATTGCCCATTCAATATGCACTGGGTTATCCGGAAAGATTATCAAGCGATTTCCCCCGATTTAATTTTATCGATTATCCGAAACTTACTTTCGAAAAACCTGATACTGATGTTTTTCGTAATCTCGCCCTGGCTCTAAATTCTATGCATTCAGGTGGCAACATGCCGTGCATTATGAATGCAGCCAATGAAGTTACAGTTGATGCTTTTCTTAACGATCGGATTCCTTTTTACAGGATGCCTGAGATCATTGAAAACGCAATGGCTAAAGTCAGTTTTATAACCCACCCATCAATAGAGGATTATACGATAAGTGATTCCGAAGCAAGACAATTTGCAAGCGAGATGATATAAATTGACCGCTTTCTTGACCTTGTGTTCAAATATTATAATTTTGCAGGGCTTTATTTATTGCTATACTGGTTTCTTTTCTTTTAATAATATTGCCGGATAGCATAACAGAACACTCAAGATTATAGTTATTCAATTTAACTAACTACTTGCTGTAAATATAGCTTAAATCAAAAAATGAACTTTTTTGTACACAATTGTTTAATGAATTATATCTTAATTTAAAGAATGAAAATAATAATCCAGATTGGTCAGCTACTTTTATCCCTATCCATTCTCATTATACTCCATGAATTAGGGCATTTCATATTCGCACGTATTTTTAAAACCCGTGTCGAAAAATTTTACTTATTTTTTAATCCATGGTTTTCACTTTTTAAGGTAAAAAAAGGAGAAACTGAATATGGTATAGGCTGGTTGCCTTTGGGGGGGTATGTAAAAATTTCCGGGATGATAGATGAATCGATGGATAAGGAACAATTGAAGAAACCTCCCCAACCTTATGAATTTCGTACAAAACCTGCATGGCAGCGTTTATTTATTATGCTTGGAGGGGTACTGGTGAATCTTCTGCTTGGATTTTTAATTTTCACTTTCATTCTTTTTAACTGGGGCGAAAAATACCTGCCGAATACCAATCTAACAGATGGAATCTGGGTTACAGATTCGATAATGTATGATGTGGGCCTGCAAACAGGCGATAAGATAATATCCGTTAATGATACGAAGCCTGAAAGTTTTATTAACATCCTGGAGGAGATGCTTTATGGAGGAGAAATGCATCTTGTCAGGAATAACCGCGATACTGTTGTGATTATTCCCCAGGATTTTGCAGGCAGAATTGTGGATAACAGCATTCACAAACGTGGATTCCTTATTTACCCGAGGATACCTTTTATCATCAGAGAAGTTCCGGATACATCACAAAATGCCGGCTCCGGGCTTGAAGCCAAGGATATGATTGTTCAGATCAATGATATACCGGTGAAATATGCCGACGAAATTGTATCAATACTCGATACTATTCGTGGGAAGACCATTTCGGTTGTTATCGACCGGAAAGGAGAAGAACATGAACTGATGGTGGATGTGAGTGATGAAGGTAAACTTGGGATTGTATACGGTTTCCTGAACTTCGATCAACTCGAAAAATTGGGAGTATATAATTTTTCGACCTACGAATATACCTTCCTGCAATCGATTCCTGCAGGATTTCTTCGTGCTAAGGAAGAACTTCTTTCCTACATCCGGCAGATCGGGTTGATATTTAATTTTAAATCGGGTGCTTATAAAGCTGTTGGGGGTTTTGGAGCCATAACGAATCTTTTTCCTCCAATCTGGAATTGGGAAGCTTTCTGGAATATTACCGCTCTTTTATCTATTATGCTGGCTTTTATAAATATACTTCCTATTCCTGCTCTTGACGGCGGGCATGTTACATTTTTAATTTTTGAAATGGTTACGGGGCGCAAACCCGGGGAGAAATTTCTTGAATATGCTCAAATGGTTGGTATGTTTATTATACTTTTCCTCCTGTTGTATGCAAATGGTAACGATGTTTACCGATTAATTCTCCGATGGATCGGAAAATAATATGTAACTTTGATTAAAATATACTGAAATGGCTACAATCATTTTGCTTGGAACACCGGGTCCTTTTGAGATTATTCTGATAGTAGTTATATTGCTTTTGCTTTTTGGTGGGCGAAAAATTCCGGAGTTAATGCGAGGGCTGGGTCAGGGGATGAAGGAGTTTAAAAAAGCAACCCGGGATGATGCTCCGGAAGAAAAGAAAAAAGACGTTATTGATCCTGAGAAGGAATAGTATAACAGAAGAGATTCTTTGAGAAGGTAATACCCTAACGCTAAATAATTCATTTATAATGAAAAGGAATTTTTTTCCTTTACTATTTATTATCATTCCTTTCCTCAGTCAGAATTTATTTTGTCAATCATATACCGGAACTGCCGGTACCACTTTTACCTCATTAGATAATCCTAATATAATATCCGGAAATCCTTCTGCTTTCAGTTCGTCCTATAATTTTGAATATGATGTGGGGACACTAAATAAATGTACACCCATCGATCTTCAGTTTAATACGGAGGTAGAAAAGGCAATTAATTATTTCCTTTCAAAACGACGGGCTGATATTAAAGTTTATCTGCAGCGTTCAACCTATTACTTCCCACTGATCGAAGAGCTACTTGATAAGTACGATCTCCCACTCGAACTAAAGTACATTGTTGTTATTGAATCGGGATTAAATCCTTTAGCCAAATCGAGTTCAGGAGCGGTTGGGCTTTGGCAGTTCCTGTTTTCAACCTGTTCTTTATTCGATTTAAAAGTCGACTCCTATATTGATGAGCGCAGGGATATATATAAATCGACCGAGGCTGCCTGTAGATACATGCAATATCTTTATCGTACCTATAACGATTGGAACCTGGTAATGGCGGGTTATTGCGGTGGTCCCGGTGATGTTCGTAAAGCTATTGAACGTTCCGGTGGTAAAACTGATTATTGGGAAATTCGTCCTTTTCTTACTGAACAGGCACGTAACTACATTCCGACCTTTCTTGCCATTGACTATCTGATGAATTATTATGAAGCATATGATATTGCGCCTGGTAAGTTAAGTTATTCATGGAGCGATGTGGATACAATTCAAATAAATTACTCCGTTTCATTTCAGCAGATTGCTTCTGTGCTTGGTATTCCGGTATCAGAAATTGAATGGCTAAACCCGGTTTATCGGAAAGGAATCATTCCTGACCTGCCGGAGCCTTGTATTTTAATTCTTCCTAAAGATCATATGTTGAATTATATTCGAAACGAAAGCAGGATAATTGCTGTTTCTGTACCAGAGAAAGACTATAATACACTGATGGCATTTGCAGGAACAACAGATAATTGTAAATTGATCACTCATACCGTGAGGAGCGGAGAGTATTTCCACAAAATAGCTATAAACTATAATTGTACTATAGAGAATATAAAGGCATGGAATAACCTGAATAGCCTGAATGCCTATCCCGGGCAAATACTTAAGATATGGATACCCAGCAAAGATGAATATTGAATTCTATTAGCGGCAGGTTTTTTGTAAGGAATTTCATAATTAGTAATATAAAACATCCCTAAAAATGAGAATTTCTATTTTATCACTGATTATAGCATTGATGATATCCTGTAAACCTGGTAATAGGGAATCGCTGAAACCCATGCCATCCGGTGCGCCGGGAGATCTTCTTCTGGTAATGAGCAATAAATTATGGGAATCGTTTTCAGGCGATACAATTCGCAGTATTTTGGCGGGTCCGGTTGATGCTCTTCCCCAGGATGAGCCGCGATTTGATGTAATTAGAATTGACCATAGTGCTTTTGGGAAACATTTTAAACAACAGCGTAATATCGTTGTTGTAAAGGTCGGCTCAGATCAGCAGGAAGCAGAAATATTGGTACAGAAGGGACTTTGGGCACGCACACAAATTTTAATTTCATTACTTGCTCCCGATGAGAGCGCATTAATACTATTATTAAATGAGAATCGCGATAAACTTTTATCGCTGCTTGTAAACACTGAGCTTAAAAGATTAATGGATGCCTATCATTCCAGTAGTGACAAAACCCTTACTGATAAGTTAAAGGAAGAACAGAATTTATTGCTGACAGTTCCGGTAGGATATGAAATAAATACCTTAGATAAGGATTTCGTATGGCTCTCGCAGGAGTACCGCGATATTATTCAGGGGATTCTGATTTATAGCTATCCCTATACTGATAAAGAAACTTTTACACGTGATTATTTAGTGGCGAAAAGAAATATTTTTCTTAAGAAGAATGTTCCCGGAGAACTGGAAGGTTCCTATATGACAACCGAACCTTTATTCCCTCCTTTATTTAGGGAGTATGAGATGAATGATGAAAATTATACAGCTGAGCTGCGCGGCTTATGGCGGGTACAGGATGGATTGGCAATGGGGGGTCCGTTTGTCAGCATAACACAACTCGATCAGGAACGTAATCGGATTGTTACCGTAGAAGGTTTTGTCTTTGCTCCGGGCCATAAAAAAAGAGACCTGCTACAGCAACTTGAAGCCATAATTTTCACACTAAATTTTATCGATAACCAGAGTACCCATAGTGAATGAGTTGGTACCTCTATCCGGGGATGATATTAATCGATATCGTAACGACCGTGAAATTGTTCGTAAAACTGCGCTGCAAATAATTAAAGATTTTGACCGATTTAGGATTGAGGTTCAGTTTCCCGGTGACCTGCATATGGCATATGATGACTTATTCGCTCAACTTTCGCCCGTAATTCAGAATTTACTAAATACTAGTCATTCTACACTTTATGCATTGCTCTATACCATCGATCTGAACGAACGCGCCATTGTCAAGGGAGTTACTGAGATGGCAAACCTGGAAATACACGAGGTCATTTCCCATCTGCTTCTCGAGCGTGAATTAAAAAAAGTTATTACGCGCGAATATTTTAGTCGGAACAAATAGAATTCTTTTAGCTTTAGCAGGTACCTATAATTATTCAATTCTCACTTAGAATTATTATTTTTAGCCAATGTTAGAAAAAATTGGAAAGGAATAATTTTAAAATCCTTATTTATGGAACAGGATTAATGGGAGAATGATATGAGAAACAATAGAATACTTGTTGGAATAACTCACGGCGATATAAATAGTATAAGTTATGAAGTAATTATAAAAGCCTTATTAGACAACAGGCTTTATGATTCCTGTACTCCTATAGTATATGGATCGCCAAAAGTTGCAGCCTACCATCGCAAAGCTTTAAATATAGATAATTTTAGTTTCAACACAATTAAGTCGCCCGATGAGGCAAACCCGAAGAAATCAAATATTATTAATTGCATCGATGAGGATGCAAGAGTTGAGCTGGGCAAAATAACGGATTATGCCGGTAATTCGTCTATTATGGCTCTCGAAATAGCTACTCAGGATCTGGCTGATAAAAAAATTGATGTTTTGGTTACGGGCCCTGTCAATAAGTACAATATTCAGTCGGATAAATTCAATTATGCCGGCCATACGGAATTCCTTGAATCGCGATTTAATTCTGAAGGGGCTCTGATGTTTATGATTAACGATTTTATAAGAGTAGGGGTTGTTACCGGACATATTCCTATAGACAAGGTTACGGAATATATTACTAAGGATAGTATTATGCGTAAGCTTCGCATTATGAATAATTCTCTTATTCAGGATTTTGGAATCAGAAAACCACGTATTGCCGTTCTTGGACTTAATCCGCATGCCGGCGATAATGGAGTCATAGGCGATGAGGAACAACGTGAGATAATTCCGGCATTAACTGCTATCCGCGAAGAAAACATACTGACATTTGGGCCCTTCCCGGCTGATGGTTTTTTTGGCTCTTCAAATTATACCAAGTTCGATGGAATACTGGCGATGTATCATGATCAGGGTCTTATTCCATTTAAGGCAATGAGTCCTGACGGAGGTGTAAATTTTACTGCAGGCTTGTCGGTTATCCGCACTTCGCCGGCACATGGTACTGCTTATGAAATTGCCGGCAAAAATGAAGCATCCCCCGATTCATTTCGACATGCTATTTATCTTGCGTGTGATATATTTAATACACGAAATGGATATAAAGAACTTACTACCAATCCATTAAAATCTTATGATATTTCTGATCTTTAATTTTTTTGCATACACGGATATCGAAAGAGAAGAGAGTATGCTTAATTTTAAAATTAATCTGAATGCTTGATTATATTAAAGGTGAAATTGCCGAACTAACACCCACTCATATTATTCTCGAACAGAGTGGTATAGGTTATGAGATTAATATCTCACTATTTAGTTACTCTAAATTGCAGGGATTAAGTGAGTGTAAAATTTATTTGCACCAGGTAATTCGTGAAGATGCTCATCTGCTTTTTGGATTTTCCTCACTGGAGGAAAGAAAAATCTTCCGGTTACTGATTTCAGTTTCAGGCGTAGGAGCCAATACAGCAAGAATGATTTTGTCTTCCATGTCGTCCGATGAGGTGCAATTGGCAATTGCTGAAGGTAATGTTAGTATATTACAATCCATAAAAGGAATTGGAGCTAAGTCGGCTCAACGCATTATTATCGATCTGAAAGATAAAGTGATAAAATCGGCTGATGGTGCACAAATATTCAGATCGGCGGACAATACAATAAAAAATGAAGCGTTATCTGCACTGGAGATACTTGGATTTGCAAGGAAACAATCGGAGAAGGTAGTTGATAACTTATTGTTGAAAAATGCTAATATGCCTGTCGAAGATTTAATCAAACAAGCATTAAAGCTTCTATAGCCTTAATTTTAACCGGGTGCAAGTAGAAACGGGAAGGATTAAATATACAGGGATAATGAGAAGTAGGTTTTATAGACCTGCTGTTCTAGTATTTGCCATAGGTTTATTGTTTTTCAATTCATCTGTATTTTCACAGAACTCATCGCCTTCTGATACTTTACCAACCACTGGTTTACGATATCCTATTAGAGAGCGTGATAATTATCCTTTTTCAAACTCAGGAAGCCAGTCACCTCTATTGTTGCGTCCGCCATCGAATGTGAAGCAAAACATAGAGTACGATCCCGAATCGAAGCAATATATTTTAAGCGAAACAGTGGGGCAATTGAATTATCGACCTCCTGCTTCCATGTCTTTTGATGAGTACAAGCGATATGATGCACAGAAGTCAGAAAGAGATTACTGGCGGGAGAAATCGCTCGAGGAATCCGGAGCTGGTCCTTCCTTCATGAAAAACCTCAGGCTTGGCAACCAGGCTGTCGATAAAGTATTTGGTACCGATGTCATTAACATAACTCCGCAGGGGAGTGCTGAACTGATATTTGGGTATACTATTTCGAGGAACGAAAATCCGTTGTTGCCGGTAAAAAACAGGCGCAACGGTTCTTTACTCTTCAAATCGAAAATTCAGATGAACGTTACCGGATCGATAGGTAATAAATTTGAAGTTGGTCTGAGTTACAATACCGAAGCAACTTTCGATTTTGAGAATAAGACAAAACTGGAATATTCCGGGGAAGAAGATGAGATCATTAAGAAAATTGAAGCCGGGGATATTTCATTTTCGTTGCCAGGATCTCTCATCACAGGAAGTCAGAGTTTATTTGGACTTAAAACCGAATTACAGTTTGGAAGACTTTCCGTAACAAGTGTAATGAGCCACCAGAGGGGTGAATCGTCATCAATAAATGTACAGGGAGGAGCACAGCTTGTCGAGTTCGAAATAGATGTCGATGAATACGATGCCAATAGACATTTCTTTCTGGCACATTTCTTTCGCGATCATTATAACCAATGGATGAAGAACTTGCCCTATATCGAGTCGCAGGTTCAGATACAACAAATAGAAGTATGGGTAGTAAACAAACAGAGCGATTATTCTGAAGTTCGCAACATCGCAGCTTTCATGGATCTGGGAGAAGGTTATGATTCGAATGGCAATCCAAATTTCTATTCAGGTACTAACATTATAGGCCCAATACGGGGAGTCGATGCGCCTGCTTCGAACAATAATAATGCTCTTTATGGAATGTTGATGAACCAAAGTGGTATAAGAGCACTGGGTACTGCCAACAATGCCATAACGTCGGCTAGCAGGGACGAATTCACAGCAGGCCGCGATTATGTTTTACTTGAGAGTGCACGTCCACTTTCCGACAGAGAATATACCCTGAATCAGGAACTGGGATATATCTCTCTTAATTCTCCATTACGCAACGATGAGATACTTGCTGTTGCATTTACTTTTACATACCGTGGACGAACCTATCAGGTTGGTGAACTTTCCAATCATGTTGGCTCGCCGGGCGTTTTAGTATTAAAGCTTCTGAAAGGAATTACACCATCGCCGAAATTTCCCAACTGGGATCTTATGATGAAAAACGTATATGCGATAGGTGCTTACCAGGTCAGTTCGGAAAATTTTGTATTAAATTTATTGTACCGTAATGATAAAACAGGTGTCCCCGTAAATTATATTTCTGAGACTGACTCCGCTAATATATCTCCGTTGGTGCAAAAACAGCCTTTGCTGAAAGTTCTGGAGCTGGATAATCTTGACACACGAAACGAACCTAATCCTGATGGGGTTTTCGATTATGTTGAAGGAATAACTATTAACTCAAGGAACGGAAGGATTTACTTCCCTTTGCTCGAACCTTTTGGCTCCGATTTACGAAGAAAAATAGTTGAGGGAGCCAGCAATCCATTTGAGGCAGAGCGTATTGCTGATAAATATGTTTTTGAAGAATTATATGATTCAACAAAAACAAGGGCCGAACAGGTTGCCGAAAAAAACAAATTTTTCTTTAAGGGACAATATCAGTCCTCATCAAGTTCAGAAATACAGCTCAATGCGATGAATATTCCTAGAGGCTCAGTGGTTGTAACCGCCGGTGGGCGAACCTTGGATGAAAATGTGGATTATACTGTCGATTATACGCTGGGCAGGGTGAAGATCATTAATCAGGGGCTTCTGGAATCAGGTACGCCTATTCGTATCTCCCTTGAAAGCAACTCTCTTTTCAATATTCAGACAAAAACCTTATTAGGAACCCACCTCGATTACCGTATTTCCGAAAACTTCAACATTGGTGCTACTCTGATGAAACTGACTGAGACACCTTTAACAAAAAAGGTCAATATGGGCGATGAACCCATTTCAAATACCATATGGGGCTTAAACACATCGTACCGTACTCAGAGTCAGCTACTCACCACTCTGGTAGATAAGTTGCCCTTTCTTGAAACCAAACAAACTTCAAGCATTATGTTTGAAGCTGAATTTGCCCAACTGATACCTGGTCAGGCTAAAATAATCGGTAAAAATGGGGTGGCCTATATCGACGATTTTGAAGCAGCTCAGACCAAAATTGAGATGAAGACTTTCTCAAGCTGGCACCTGGCTAGTCCGCCAAAAAATAATCCTGATTTTTCATTTAACAACGAAAGTGGCATCGGAATTGGCTATGGACGTGCTAAACTCGCCTGGTATGTTATCGATCCGCTTTTTTATCGAAGTAGCGGGCTAAATCCCGGCAATCAGGAAATCAATGATGATTTGAAAAGTCATTACGGACGAAGGATCAGGGAAAATGAAATATTTCCTACCAAAGAAAGTGAACTCCCTGGCGAAAATTTTATTTCTATTTTAAATCTTGCCTATTATCCTGATGAAAGAGGCCCCTATAATTATGATCCTGACCTGAATCTCGATGTTAAATTACCAAATCCTGTAAACAGATGGGGTGGTATAATGAGGGAGATTATCAATAGCGATTTTGAAACCTCGAACATCGAATTTATTGAGTTCTGGTTAATGGACCCATTTCTTGAAGATTCGACTAATGAAGGAGGTGACTTTTTCATACATTTGGGAGAAATTTCCGAAGATATCCTGCCTGACTCCCGGAAAGCATTTGAAGGAGGCTTACCCAGCAGCCCTAACGATACTATCGGAGTTGATTATACAATCTGGGGACGTGTTCCTTCCGGACAGGCTTATTTGAATACATTTGCGGGTGAAGAAGGAAGGCAATACCAGGATGTTGGTCTCGATGGATTAATCAATACTGATGAGGAAGATTTTTTTAACAGCTACCTTCTGAGTGTTGACCAGAGTATTGTACCTACTATACGTGAAGACATTTCGGCCGATGATTTTGAATATTTTCTTAGCGACGGACATAACCTGGCGGGCCATGGAATCCTGGATCGGTATAAGAATTTTAATAACCTGGAAGGAAATTCTCCACCTCTGGGATCCGGTCTGGAATATACACCCTCCAACTCGAATGAGCCAGATATTGAGGACATAAACCGTGATAATACTTTAAATACAGTAGAAACTTATTTTCAGTACCGGGTAAGCTTACGTTCTGAGGATCTTGAACAGGTGGGTCAAAATTTTATAGTCGATAAAATTGAAGCAGAGGTACCTGATTTTGAACAGAATGTGCGTTGGTATCAGTTCCGCATTCCCTTGAGTGAATGGGAAAGCAAAATGGGCGATATTGAAGATTTCAAATCTGTACGGTTTATGCGTGTCATGCTTTCCGGATTCGAACAAAAAGTAGTTCTTCGATTTGCCACTCTCGATCTGTTAAGGGGTGAGTGGAGAAGGTACAATTTTGATATCAGCGAAACCAATCCCGATGCGACCATTCAACCCGGAGGGACAGGCTTTGAGGTATCTGCTGTTAATTTCGAAGAAAATTCGGAACGTACTCCGATTAATTATATACTGCCCCCCGGAATTGATCGTGTAATTGATCCGGGCAATCCACAGGTGGCACATCTGAACGAACAGTCTATTTCACTTAAAATTGGCAACCTCGAAGATGCCGATGGGAGGTCAGTATTCAAGAATGTCCAGCTCGATTTGCGTCAATATAAGAATCTCGAGATGTTTATACATGCCGAGGATCTTCCGGGCCAGAATACAAATCTGGGTGATTTCGAAATATCTGCATTCATCCGTATTGGCTCCGATTATAAAAATAATTACTATGAAATTGAGGTACCACTAATGGTAACCCCTCCAGGGCAGTATGATGATAGAAATGATAATCACCGCCAGATTGTGTGGCCTGATTTTAACAAAATAGAGATGATTCTGGAACAGTTAGTGGAACTGAAAAAAGAACGAAACAGAAGGGTGCAGGAAGATCCTTTGAATTACTCGTCGCAAAGCGTATACAGTAAGCAGGTTCCTGTATATGATGATTTCGGGGAATATATAAAAAGCAATACAATAAAGGTAAAAGGGAATCCTAATCTTGGGAATATAAGACAAATCATGCTTGGTGTGAGAAACCCGGGCGATATAGCGAGTTTTGACAGGGTCAATGACGGTTTTCCGAAATCGGCTGAAGTATGGTTTAACGAGTTGCGCTTATCCGATTTCAACAACAGGGGAGGATGGGCTGCTAATGGCAGAGTACAGGCACAACTGGCCGATTTTGGTGTAGTAAACATTGCCGGTAGCACAAGCACTCCAGGATTTGGCAGCATTGAAGAGAAGGTGGAAGAACGCTCCATGGAAGAGGTTAATCAGTATGATATCTCGACAAACCTTGAACTCGGTAAATTTTTCGCTGAAAAAGCCAACGTTTCTATTCCGCTTTATTTTGGTACATCTAAAACTATTATCAATCCGGAGTATTTTCCCAAGGACCCCGATATTAAATTCGAGGATATTCTTGCCGAGGCGCAAACCAAAGCTGATCGTGATAGTCTGAAACTGATTTCTCAGGATTTAACCACACGGACGAGTATCAATATTACAAACATGCGTTGGAATAAGCGTTTTAAAAAGGTCGAGTTATTGTCTCCGGCAAATTTATCGGCCAGCATTGGTTATGCTCAAACTTTGGCTCATAATTACAGTACGGAGTATAATAACCTATGGAAATATAACTTGGGACTGAATTATGTTTATAATACGCGACCGAAAAATATACAACCTTTTAAAAAGTCAAAGAAATTAAGAAAGCCGGCATTCCAGCTAATTCGCGATCTGAATTTTAATCCCTACCCATCCCGGTTTTCTCTGGGTACTCAATTCGACAGGAATTACCAGGAAATGAAAATGCGAAATGTATTCGAAGATATCGAATTGCTGATAGAACCAACAGTTAACAAGGATTTCACCTGGAACCGGAAATTTGATATAAAGTGGGACTTTACACGTGCATTGAGGATGGATTATTCGGCAACAACTATTACCCGGATTGATGAGCCTCAGGGTCAGCAGGATTTGTTTATCCCTGACAATACACTGTGGAAGGATTCTGTTTGGAACAGTATACGCGAAGGCGGACGAAAAATGAATTACACTCAGAAAATGGATATTAACTATACTGTCCCTATAAATAAGATCCCGGGCTTCAACTGGATAAATCTTAACACTTCCTATGGGACTACCTACAACTGGCTTCGGGGTGAAATAGTTCCCGGCAGGATTTTAGGAAATACAATTAAAAATTCAAATTCGATAAAAGCTAATAGTACCCTGAATTTGAGAAGCCTGTATTCGAAAATTGGATATTTAAAGAAACTGGATGCCAAATATTCAAAGCCCAAATCGACTCGGGCAAAAGCCCCCGAAGACATGCGCTATAAAGAAGTGCGCTATGAGCAGCGTACATTTTTTAAGAAAGATGTCCCCAAAAATATAAACCATAGATTAAAAACCGAGAATGTGGAAATTCAGGTTCTTGATGCGGATGGGAATGAGATTGAAGTTGAAACTAGTATTGTAAACGAGAACAGGATTACAATTACCGCCACCAGCGATCTTACGGGAGTAACAGTTATTGTTGTGGGAAAAATTCCCCGGGGCGAGAATCCGATTATCTTCCTTGCCGAAAATAGTATTCGCTTGTTAACCGGGTTTAAGACAATTAGTATTTCATGGATGCAATCATCGGGGAGCGTACTTCCCGGATTTACTCCTGAAATAGATTTATTTGGGATGAACCTCTCCGATAATAATGGCGCACCGGGCTGGCCTTTTGTGTTTGGGATGCAGGATACCGGTATTGTTCGCAAATTCATCGACAGGGATTGGCTTACAAGAGAAAGTACATTCAGCAAACCCTTTCAGTTTAACAGGAGCAAAGAACTTAATATCAGGGCAACCTATGAGCCTTTCAAAGGATTGCGGATCGATATAAATGCAAGCCGGTCGTATTCGGAATTCAATGAACAGCTTTATTTTTACGATGATTCCTTGGAACTCTCTAATTACGGCAATTATTTTATCGATCATATTTATACCGGAGGTAGTTTTTCGATTTCAGTAATTACACTATCAACAGCATTCGAACGGCCCAGTGAGAAAAATAACTGGCATTCTCCGGCCTTTGATCGTCTCAACGATAACCGGTCGGTTATATCTGCCAGGCGTTATCGCGAACGGATCAGCAGCAGTGAGGAATATAACTATACACTATATCATGGCGATGCCGAGCAGTTTTACGATGGTTATGGACCTACATCTCAGGAAGTACTTATACCTGCATTTCTTTCAGCTTATACCGGAGTTGACCCTCAAAATATTACGCTGGAAGCTTTTTTCTGGACTATGATGCCCAATTGGAAAGTCTCTTTCGATGGTCTTTCTAAACTGGATTTTATCCAGAAATTTCTCAAAACTATAGTCTTATCACATTCCTATAAATCCACATATTCAATTACCGGTTTTGGTACTAATGTCAGTTACTTCGACGACTTCGAATCAGGAATATTTGACAGTGATGACGACATTCGTAGTGTAATGCGTGATGATCAACTTAATTATATTGCGCAATATCAGTATAGCTCGGTTTCCATTAAGGAACAATTGAGTCCTCTGATTGGATTTGATATGACCTGGCATAACAGCCTTCTGACGAAATTTGAGATTGGCAACACCCGGATGGTACTTCTGAGTCTGAACAATAATCAGGTTAATGAAACACGAAATAGAGATTACACTATTGGAGCCGGTTACAGGTTTAAGGAGGTGCCTCTTAATATCACAGCCGGTGGTACAAAACGACAAATAACCAGCGATCTTAATGTTCGTTTCGATATTTCGCTGCGCAATAACGTTACCATTATACGTTTCCTTACCGAACAACTGGACGAAGTAAACGATTACAGGGTAACCACTGGGGCTAAAAGAGTTACAATGGGACTCACCGCCGATTATGTCTTTAGCAAAAACTTCAATGTCCAATTCTTTTTCGACAGGGAAGTTAATACACCCTTTACTACAACTACATTCAAAACAGCTGAAACAAATATTGGATTTAGTTTACGACTCTCTCTGTAATTCGATAGCACGAAAGAAGAGAATAAAAGTTGTGCAATAAAAAGACAGAAGTGAAATTTTGTACATTCCCTTTTTTGGATATTTGTATATTTACAGGAAAGATCAAAATAAAACACGAGCTATGGATATTCCCGATAATGTAAAGTACACTAAGGATCATGAATGGATCAGAATAGAAAATGATAGTAATGCTGTTGTAGGTGTCACTGATTATGCTCAGGGCGAACTTGGTGATATCGTTTTTTTGGAAATTGAAACACAGGGCGAGCAACTGGATAAAGGTGAAGTTTTTGGAACTATAGAGGCAGTGAAAACTGTATCGGATCTTTTTATGCCGGCATCGGGCGAAATTGTCGCAATTAATGAAGAGCTAAATGATTCGCCTGAACTCATCAACAGTGATCCGTTTGGGAAGGGATGGTTGATAAAGATTCAGCTAACTAATGTTTCGGAATTGGATACGCTGCTTGATGCCGCACAATATGAAGAATTAATAAATTCCTAGTAACCGGAAAGTAGCTTTAGGTGATACGTTTGTATTGAACCCTGTCCTAATGATTAGCAGGCAGCAGGTATTATTACAATTGTGCCAGCTAGATTAAATTCAGTAATTTAAAATAATCGAGGTTGTTCATCATCCCAGAGAGTAGGATAATTATCATCAAATTTCCGAAGAACTTCAGATATAATAGCTTCACGCATAAATTTTGCCTTATTTCTTACCTTGAACTTTTCGCAATACTGAGTAATTGCACTATGCTCTCTCGAATTAAACCGGATTGTTTGTGTTATCGCTCTCTTTAAATTAAGGTCCTTCGCTGTTTTTCTCCTCATAGTATTTCACGGCATAGGATTTACCCGAAAATACTAATTATTATAAAGGCTTCAGGATCATACTTATTAACAAGATTTGGTATACAATATATTTAGTAAAAGGAGTTCAGTCCTGGCCGGAATTGTAATCTATTGATCTTTATAGCCCTTAATAGATCAGTTATGGTGGAAAGGGATAAATATAATTCCTGTTGAAAAGTTCTACTTCCTATTCCAAATCTTTTTGTTTGAGAATGGAAAATAATCCTTTAACACTAATCAGATCGAGTAGTAATGCTGTAAATAATCCAAATGTTGTAAGAATTATCATACTTGCCAGCCATTGAATTTTCAAATACCTGAATAATAAAGAAATCAGGATTAGTATTGAAATATATCCGGTAAACTTAAGTATGGTCTTGTAATTTGCAGAAAGCTTGAATATCCTTTTTGCAAGCACTATATGAATTATGATTGTAAAAAATTGAACTGTAGCATTGGCTATAGCTGCGCCATATACTTTGTAAGTTGGTATTAGTATTAAATTTAAAGTAATACTCAGTATCACGGCACAAGCAGCCATATAATTCAACTGTTTAAGATTTCCGTTAGCAGTTAGCAGGGCCCCAAAGGTATAGCACACACACATTCCTATGTAGCTCAGACTAAGAAAGGCATATATATCGCTAGATATTGTTGAATGTTCGTGATACAGAAGATCGAATATTTCCCGGCGATAAAAGATTGAGGGAATAATGCCAGCCAGTGAAGGTACTATGAGTAATAGAAAAGAAAGCTGCAACAGCCCATCGATACGTTGATTCTGACGAATGTGATGCGAAAAAATAGGGAGAAGCAATAAGGGGAATAACAGTGCGTAGTTCGACATGAAATCCAGGATACGAAAGGCATGAGCAAAAATACCTGCCTGGAGGTCGCCATCGGGTAATAAAATTCGGAGAAGTACCGAGTCGATCCGGTAGTAAACAGCCATCAATAAAACAAGCAGTGCATAGGGTTTGAGTTTTTGAATAATGGGAATAAGTTGCTTTATATTGATAGTAAAGCGGAACGATACGGTTTTCCCCAGTACCAGAAAAAAACTGGCTGTAAGTGTTACTGCATAAGCTAATGTCTGTGCCAGCACAAACCACATGATATGAAAGTTCTGGGAAGTAAGGGGATTAATTAAAAGATACCCCACAATTAGGATCATTATCAGGCGATCGAGGATGGAAATGATCCCCTCGGTTTTGAAAAATTGTAAACCACCAAGATTTGCCCTCATGGAAAGAATAAAGGAGGCCATGAACTGATTAAGTAGTATTATGAGGAGTAATGGAATTTCCTGTGGGCGGATATTCATAATAAGCGCAACCACAAAACAAATCAGCGCATAGGGTAGGGCAAGAATTAATTTCAGAATTACAATATTTGACAAATAACGGCTTATCAAAGCCGGATATTGGGCTATCTCTCTTCTGATGAAATTTTCAATACCCAGATCCAGGATAATTTGAAAAATCAGGGCTGTATTAAAAAGTGAAAAGTAACTGCCATAAATTTCGGCACCTACATTATTTTGAACAACCCGATCGATACCAAATACATATATTGGTTTAATAATGACATTCAGAAAAACTAAAAATCCGAGATTTGTAATAAATTTCCTTTTCAATGTAATGCGATTATCAATGCAAAGGTAAAAAGATATGAATATGATAATAAACGGGGTGATTATTAATTGAAAATTGTTCAGATGGTTTAATTTTTTTATATTCACGTTCCCGCTATCAACGTGAAGGGCATTAATAATCAATCATTTCATAATTGTTACAACGATTCTTAGAAATTAATGAGCTGGAGGCAGGGTGCGATGAGGCAGGCAGGGGATGCCTGGCCGGCCCGGTATGTTCGGCAGCAGTTATCATGCCCTCCGATTATCATAACTCCGAACTTAACGATTCGAAAAAACTATCATCCAGAGTGCGGGACAAACTTCGAAAGGAGATAGAAAAAGTTGCCATTTCGTATGCTGTTGCATTTATCGATAACCATGTGATTGATGAAATCAATATACTTAAGGCTTCAATAATCGGAATGCACCATGCGCTTGATAAGTTAACAGTTCGTCCCCATCATATATTGGTCGACGGAAATAAATTTTTCTCCTACGGAGATATTCCCCATTCATGTATTGTCAAAGGCGACAGTAAATTTATTTCGATTGCAGCTGCTTCGGTGCTTGCAAAAACTTGTCGCGACGAACTGATGGTGGATTTACACAATCGGCACAGTATTTACGGATGGAATAAGAACAAAGGATATCCGACCCGATATCATAGGGCGGCCATTATGAATTATGGGATTACTGACCTCCACAGGCGGTCGTTTCACTTGATCGACACACAGACGGAGCTTGAATTTAAACATGAATACTGAAAATAATTAGGAACATATATTAATTGATTGAATTATGAAAAGAGTTATTAGCATTGTTATAAGTTTTGTTTTTACAGCTTCCATTTCCATTAAAGCCGACGAGGGTATGTGGATGCTTTCTCTGATCGAGAAACTGATAATGACAGATATGCAGGAGCTGGGAATAAAATTGACTGCCGAAGAAATATACAGCATTAATAATTCCAGTATCAAAGATGCAATTGTAATTTTCGATAGGGGATGCACAGGAGAAATGGTATCGGGAGATGGTTTATTGTTTACCAACCATCATTGTGGTTTGGACCAGATTCAATATCACAGTACACTGGAACATGATTATCTTATCGAAGGTTTCTGGGCAAAGTCTCACCAAGAAGAGCTTCCAAATCCGAATATTCAGGTGAGGTTCCTCGACCGGATAGAGGATGTTTCGGTCAGAATCAATGACGAATTAGCCGATAGTTTGACGGAGGATGAAAGGAGAATGAAGATCCGTGAAATTATTGATGAAATTGAATCTGAGGTGAACGAGGAAGAATATGAAGCAACGGTTCGTTCATTTTATGCCGGGAACGAATATTATTTGTTTGTATACAAAGTGTTCAAAGATGTGCGCCTGGTGGGTGCACCCCCATCCTCAATCGGAAAATTCGGATACGACACCGATAACTGGGAATGGCCAAGGCATACCGGAGATTTTAGTATTTTCAGGGTGTATACTGCACCCGACGGATCTCCTGCTGAATATTCAGCTGATAATGTACCTTTAAAATCCAGGCAATTTCTGTCCATTTCACTGGATGGCTTTCAGAAAGGTGATTTTACATTTATCCTTGGATATCCGGGAGGTACCGACAGGTATATGTCTTCCTATGGAATAGTTGAAACGATGCAGGTTCAAAATGCAAATCGTATTCGAATACGTGGAGAAAGGCTCGATTTGTTGATGAAGGATATGCTGGTTGATCCCCAAATTAAAATTCAATATGCTACAAAATATTCACGGTCGAGCAATTACTGGAAATATTCTATTGGTCAGAATAATGGACTCAGAGTTCTTGATGTAATTGATAAAAAACAACAGGAAGAAATGGAATTCCAGCAATGGGCCAATGCTGATTCAGCTCGTTCAGCAAAATACGGGAACATTTTATCAGAAATGGAACAAATTTATGCCAGCAAAAGAGAGGCTGAAATGAATTTCAATGCTATAACAGAAGCGTTTTTTATAGCTTCTGAGATTATAGGTTATATCGCCGACTTTAATTATTTATATAAACTTATGAGAACAGAAGATTCCGATCCAGAAGAAATTCAGGAAGAGATTCTGTTATTAAAAGAGGAAGCAGAAGACTTTTACAAGGATTATAATTTGCCTACTGATATCCGGGTGACAAAAGCTATGTTTGTGCTTTACAGGAATTTAATTAAGCCTGAAAGATATCCGGAAATATACTCTGAGATAGATAAAAAATACAAAGGCAGTATTGATAAATTTGTCGATCATCTGATTACTCATACAATGTTTACGAATAAAGAAGAAATATTGGCTTTTCTTGACAATCCTTCAATAAAGATTCTTGAAAAAGACAGAGGTTTTAAGGCAACACGAAGTATTTTTATGAAATACTTTGAAGAGTATACGGAGCTTGATGGATTTGATTTGAAACTTGAAAAGTTAGAAAGGTTTTATATTCAGGGCAGAATGGAAATGTATCCGGAGAAGTATAAATATCCCGATGCTAATTTTACAATGCGTCTGACCTATGGCACTGTAGAAAATTATTCTCCGCGCGACGCTGTTCATTATGATGAAATTACTTTATTGAAAGGAGTCATGGAGAAGGAAGACTCTTCAAATTTTGAATTCGTTGTCCCTGATTATTTAAAGGAATTATATGAAAAGAAAGATTATGGTCCCTATGGAGTTAACGGACAGATGCCGGTATGTTTTATAACTAATAACGATATTACAGGAGGAAATTCTGGAAGCCCCGTATTAAATGCACGAGGCGAATTAATAGGACTTGCTTTCGATGGAAACTGGGAGGCTATGAGCGGTGATATTGCCTATGAACCGGATTTACAGCGCTGTATCTGTGTCGATATCAGATATGTATTGTTTGTAATCGATAAGTATGCAAGAGCCACTAACCTCATCGATGAATTGAAAATTGTGAACTGAAACAGGAATAGCCATGCAGCTTAATTTTCTTGATATTATTACGGTTTTCATGGTTCTCTTTGCAGTAATCGACATTACGGGTTCAATTCCCATTATTCTGGAATTGAGAAAGAAAACGGGAGAAATTTTACCTCTGCGCACAACGCTGGTTGCATTTGTATTAATGTTGCTCTTTCTCTTTCTTGGAGAGCCCTTACTGAATCTCTTCGGTGTCGATCTTTCATCATTTGCTATAGCAGGGGCATTGATATTATTTTTTATCGGATGGGAACTTGTATTGGGGATAGAAATTTTCCATTATGAAAAAACCAAAGGAGCAGCAATTGTTCCGGTAGCTTTCCCTCTTATTGCCGGGGCAGGTTCAATGACTACTCTTATTTCTCTTAAAACTGAATATGGTATCTGGGATATTCTGGTTGCCCTAACTCTCAATATGGTATTTGTTTTCTTTGTGTTACGGGCAACTAATTTCTTTGAACGCATTCTTGGTGAAGCCGGAATCCAGATTCTTAAAAAAGCTTTTGGGATTATTCTTCTTGCCATCGCAATTCGCCTGTTCCTATCAAATACAGGAATAAAACTCCCCGGTGGTGCATGAAATTACAGTATATACCGATGGAGCTGCGAGTGGAAATCCCGGTCCAGGAGGATATGGTATTGTATTACAATCGGGTAAACACTACAAAGAAATTTCCCGGGGATATAAGCTTACAACAAACAATCGTATGGAATTGCTGGCAGTAATTATTGCCCTTGAAGCAATTAAAGTTAAAGGCAGTAAAGTGAATATATATACAGATTCCCGCTACGTTTGTGATGCAGTAGAGAAAGGATGGCTGATGGATTGGGAAAAGAAAAACTTTAATAAGAAGAAAAACGTTGACTTGTGGAAACGGTTTCTGATAGTTTTTCGTATACATAACGTGAAGTTCCACTGGGTCAAAGGACACACAAATATTCCGGAGAACGAGCGCTGTGACAAACTTGCTGTTCAGGCATCTCAGCAAAGAGACTTACTTATAGATGAGGAATACGAGAAAGAGAGTGATCAGGGGGCAATGTGGTGATAAACAAATAATTATATATCTTCACTTGATGTTATTATAACAGGAATGCTAAACAAATCCTGCAAAGATATTATTCTATATTTTAAAGGTTCTATTAGTTATGATACTATTGGTGAACTGATTGTTTCCCTGAAAGATAAAATGAGGGAGAAATGTGCACAATATGGGAATTATAAGAGACTTCTTACTCTGATGATTGAATCCTTGGAAAACATAGTCCGGTATACTAATAGTCTTCATGTTAATGATAAACTTATAAAGAAATACCCGGCTGAGTTCATGATCTGTAATGATAAAAAAACTTACACAATTGAAACAGCGAACATCATTCAAAACTCTGATATTGCACTCCTGGAAGAAAAATTCAAAATGTTAAGAAAAATGAACCCGGAGGAAATTAAAGAACTTTATAAAATTACTATTACCAACGGAAAGTTTTCGGATAAAGGCGGAGCTGGGTTAGGATTAATAGAAATGGCAAAAATAGCAGATGAAAAAATAAAGATTGAATTTTCGGCAGTTGATGAAAATTTCTCTTATTTTATCCTGCGACTAATGATTAAACAAGCATAATTGAATATCAGGTAAATAGGAATGACGAACAGTATACGTCTTCGTGCAGATTATTGTCCAATATCGCACATTTCATTTTGCTATGCATAATTCTAAATCATTGATATAATGATATTTAAATAATGCGGTTCGATAATTGTATTTTTCTCTCAATACACTAGTATGATCAGGAATTTTGTTATTATAACGCTTCGCAGCATAGCAACTCACAAAGTCTATACTTTTATAAATATTCTGGGTTTGGCAGTTGGCATGGCATGTGCACTCATGATCTCAATTTATGTTCTTCATGAAACCAGCTTTGATAATTTTCATCGCGATGCCGATCAGATATACCGTGTTAGTGTTAGTGGAAGACTCAGGGGACAACCCCTTAATATTGCATTAACTTCTGCCCCAATGGCACAGGCATTACAAGAGGAATATCCTTCAGTAGAATCTGCTCTTCGGGTAGCAAAATTTGGAGCCTGGCTGGTTTCATACGATGATATACGGTACAATGAAGATAACTTCCTGTTTGCCGATTCAAACTTCTTTAGTTTTTTTTCATTTAACCTTATAAAAGGTGATCCCGATAGTGTACTCAGCAAACCCAGAAGCCTAGTGCTTACACGTTCAACTGCCATTAAATATTTCGGCAGTGAAAATGTGATAGGGAAAAAATTAATGATTGAGACTTTTGATGATCCTTTCACTGTAACCGGACTGATGGATGATGTTAAGTCCAATTCTCATTTTCATTTTGATATGATAGGATCCTTAGTCACTCTGAATAAATATTTACGGCCGGTATGGGTAAGTCATAGTGTATATACCTATATAAAAACAGTACTAGGTACAAAAGCAAGTTCTCTCGAAGGGGAGATTGATGCTTTAATTGAAAAGAATGTTATTCCGGAGGTTGAGAAATTTCTGAATATATCCATTCAGGATTTTCTTGATGGCTCAAATGAACTTCATTATAAACTTCAGCCTTTAAAAAAGATACATCTCAATTCCGATCTGGATGTTGAACTCGAAGCAAATGGCAATGGATTATACGTTTATGCATTCGGGATTCTGGCATTATTAATCATTTTTATTGCCTGTATGAATTTTGTTAATCTCTCCACAGCTAACTCTTCAAACAGGGCCAGAGAAGTAGTATTAAGAAAAATTGTGGGTAGTGAAAGAAGAATGCTGGTTTTCCAGTTTCTTACCGAATCGGTTCTGTTCAGCTTCTTTGCTTTGATCCTGGCATTATTAATAACAGAAATTGCCATGCCATATTTCAATAGTTATCTTTCTATCGATATGAAATTTACCATGCTCAATAATTTTTCTGCTATTAGTGCTATTGTGTTAATTACATTGTTATTAGGGCTTTTGGCGGGAAGTTATCCTGCATTCTTTATTTCATCGTACGAACCCGTGAAAGTGTTGCATGGCGTATTAAATAAAGGAATAAGAAGCCGAAAAGTGAGATCAATCTTTGTTGTTATTCAATTTTTTATTTCAATACTTATAATTATAATGACCATTGTAGTGGTTGCACAAGTTGAATTTATGCTAAATAAAGAGTTGGGCTTTGAGAAGGAAAGAATACTGGTTATCCGCAGATCGGATGCTTTAAAGGATAGGATTGATGAATTCAAGGCAGAAATTCTCAGGTATCCTAATATAGAGTCAGTAACTAATTCAAATTCAATACCCGGAAGAGATTTTCTTGCATCGACTTATGTTTATGAGATCGATTCAGTACGAAAAAATGTCTTTATGAATCAGATATTTGTCAACTATGATTTCAGTGAAGCTTTCGGCCTTACCCTTGCCGATGGCAGATTTTTCTCACCTTCGGTTTTGTCCGATTCATTGGCATGTGTAATTAATGAAACTGCTGCCCGGGAGATAAAATCAGGAAGTGTCATTGGCACTTATCTTGAGGCTCCTGCAATTAAGCATGAAGGCAATAGGTTAAAAATCATTGGTGTGGTAAGGGATTTTCATTTTGAATCGGTTGATAAACCCATTGAACCACTGATTATTTCTTTGATGCCTGGGAATTGGGAAGGATATTTGGACGTAAGATTAAGTAGCAAGGGAGTGGACAGGTCCATTAAATATCTTGAGGAAACATGGCAGAAATACACTTCCGAATATCCCTTCTTGTATTTCTTTCTGGAAAAAGATTTCGATCAGAACTATCGTTCGGTGGTACGCACCAGCCGGGTTCTCGTACTTTTTGCCCTTTTGTCGGTCTTTGTGGCCCTCCTTGGATTATTTGGTCTGATTCTCTTTACAACAAATCAAAGGATACATGAAATTGGAATCCGGAAAGCTTCCGGGGCAACCTATTATCAGATTATAATGCTGTTGGTAAAAGAAACTGTTCTGCTGATTCTATATGCCTCGGCAGCCGCATGGATTGTGGCTTATCTTATTATGCAATTCTGGCTGAAGGATTTCTACTCACGAATTACCCTTTCACCAAAATATTTCCTTTATTCGTCTGCTATCGTTCTGCTATTATCATTAGCGGTGGTGTTATATCAGTGTTCCCATGCTGCAAAGAGCGATCCCGCCGAAGCGCTGAAAGCAGACTAAAATGAATCCGGTATATTCGTTAGCTCGATCCTGATCATCCCATTACTTTTTTTTTAATTTCAGCTTTATATCCTATCGGATTAAAAAATAATCTAAAAAAAGAGGTTACTTTTTTGAAATAACCTCTTTTTAAAAATTCGTGGTTAATTATTACCAGAAAACAGTATATAATATTGCAAGGATTATCAATATGATATAGGCACTAATATTAAATGTCCTGCCAGTAATAAAGGTTTCTTTCAGCAATGGAATAGCTTTTGGATTATCGTCGCCTTGTCCGGATCCCAGACTAACGCCAATTATCACTACAATAGTTATGATACAGGTGTACAACATCTGATCGAGGAAGGGCATATCAATAGGCAAAAGCTTAAGCAGCAGGGCAACCGGAATTGAGGCCAGAACACCTACAATGGCTCCTTTTGTATTGGTTTTCTTCCAGAACAGTCCCATCATAAAAACTGCAAGGATACCCGGACTTACAAGCCCTGTATATTCCTGGATATATTGAAACATTTGTTCAATAGAGCCCATTGTTGGTGCTACTACACATGCTATTACCAATGCTACTAATACTGCTATGCGCCCTACATTTACCAATTGTTTATTGGTAGCCTTTTTTGCAATATAAGGTTTATAAATATCCATGGTAAATATTGTAGCTGTTGAATTTAGCATTGATGCCAATGAGGATACTATGGCAGCAGCAAGAGCAGCTACAACAAGCCCTTTTAATCCAACAGGTATAAATCTGCCGATTAACCAGGGATAAGCATGATCGTTATTGGCACCTGCAATTCCTGAGAATACAGAACCAGCACCTTCAGTATCCTGTGTGAACATTACAAAGGCTATGATTCCTGGGATAACAACAATAAGAGGTATAATTAACTTCAGGAAAGCTGCAAAAGCCAGACCGCGTTGCGCTTCACGAAGCGATTTTGCAGCCAGTGCCCGCTGTATTATATATTGATTGAATCCCCAGTAGTATAAGTTGGCAATCCACATACCTCCAATAAGCACTGCAATACCTGGCAGGTTTGTAAACTGTGGATTATCACTTTTCAGGATCATATGAAATTTTTCGCCGGCTACATTATAGATATGCGACAACCCGTTTCCAATACCACCTTCAGGAGTAACATGGTGTAAAGCAATAATGGTGGTTATAATTCCACCGATTACCAGTAGTATCACTTGAATAACATCGGTCCAGGCTACTGCCGACAGACCACCCCATAGCGAATAGGCCGCAGCAAAAAATGCCAATCCTGCGATAAACCAGATTATCATGTTCCCCGATCCATTCCCCATAATAGTATCAAGTGCTTTTGCACCTAAAAACAATACCGAGGTGAGGTTTACGAAAATGAATAACGCTATCCAGAAAACGGCCAATATGGTTTTTAAATTGGTGTTAAACCGTTTTTCAATGAACTCAGGAATTGTATAAAGTCCTTGTTTGATGAAAATAGGCAGAAAATATTTGGCAACAATTATTAAGGTGATTGCGGCCATCCATTCGTAGGAAGCTATGGCAAGACCTACTTTAAAACCCGATCCGGACATGCCAATAATTTGTTCGGCCGAAATATTGGCAGCAATCAGTGAGGCTCCAATGGCCCACCAGGGTAAGGATTTACCTGCCAGAAAATAATCTTCGGTGGTTTTTTCCTTTCCTTTCTTTGTTCGTGAAACCCATAAACCTACAGTCACAATAACGAGAGCGTAGATTCCGAAGATGAGATAATCAGGAAATTGAAATTGGCCCATAGTATTAATTATTAGAGGTTAGTTTTATAATGTTTATCTGATTGTTCCTGTAATCTTAAAGCGCTTTGTTCGGCTGTAAAATCCCGTTGTGGATTGGCGAGCATTTCATAACCCACCATGAATTTCTTAACTGTGGCAGATCGAAGCAGGGGAGGATAGAAATGCATATGCAAATGCCATTCAGGATGTTTTTTTCCATCGGTCGGCGCCTGGTGAAATCCCATAGAATAAGGAAAAGATGTTTGGAAAAGATTATCGTAACGTATGGTAAGTTGCCTATAAATATCAGCCAGATGGTTTTTTTCATCATCTACCAATTCTGCCAGATTGCTAATATTTCTTCTGCTAATGATCATAGTTTCGAATGGCCATACTGCCCAATAGGGTACCAGGGCTACAAAACTGGTATTGGAACACACGATACGTTCTTTTTTTCTGAGTTCGGCTTCGAGATAATCGGTCAGTAATGTTCTGCTATGTTCTTCATAATAGGCCGAAAGTTGGGATTGTTCTTTAGCAACTTCGACAGGTATATCGCTCTGTGCCCAAATCTGACAATGAGGATGAGGATTGCTGCAACCCATCATATTCCCCTTGTTTTCGAAAATCTGGACATGATTAATAAAATCCTTCCTGCTTAAGTCGACATACTCGTCGATCCACAATTCAACCACATTCCTGATATCGCTTATTTCCATTAAGGGAACAGTTACATTGTGCTTTGGAGAGAAGCATATCACCCTGCAGATTCCCGGTTCCGATTTGGCAACAAACAGGTCGTTCTCATTAATTCTGCCCTCAGGCGTATCAGGCAACAAACTACTGAAATCGTTAGTGAAAACAAAAGTATCGGTATAGTCTGGATTCTGGGCTCCGGCAGCTCTTGTATTTCCGGGGCACAGATAACAGGAAGGTTCGTATTCAGGCAAACTAACTACTTCTGCCGTTTCAACCTGACCTTGCCAGGGTCGCCTGGCGCGATGCGGTGAAACCAGTATCCATTCACCTGTGAGGGGATTGTACCTTCGATGAGGATGATCTTTAGGATTGAAACCTGCCATGTTCAGACATTAAAAGTTTATAATTTTGCCGGCGCCATCCGCTATTTTTACCCGGTATATTTCAGTTTCGATATTCGTCTTCAGTTTATATTCTGTTTCAATCATTCTGATAAAATTTTCAGTCCCTTCTTTTTTGACTAGGTTGATAGTACACCCGCCAAATCCACCACCCATCATCCTTGAACCCAGCACCTGGGTATCCTTGAGAGCAATATCGACTAATATATCCAATTCTTTGCAGCTCACCTCATATTCTTTACTAAGGCCATCATGGGTTTCGTACATCAGTTTACCAAATGTAGTAAAATCATTCCTTAATAATGCCTGACAGGCATTTTCAACCCGCATGATCTCATGAATTACATAATGGCAGCGTAGGAAGACATTTTGACCCATCAGGGGTTTTACTTCCTCAAGCATTTGAGGTTTAACGTCGCGAAGGGATTGTATATGAGAGAATTTTCGTTGTATAATATTAACTCCTTTCTCACATTCGGCCCTCCGGATATTGTATTCCGATGAAGCAAGCGAGTGTTTGACTTTGGTATCGCAAAGAATGATATCGGCATCATTAGTTGTAAAGGGATAATGTTTATAGTCAAGACTCCGGCAGTCAAGTTTCATAACGTGATTTTCTTTACCAAAGATACTGGCAAATTGATCCATGATGCCGCACTTTACTCCGGCATATTCATGCTCGGCTTTTTGTGCTATAAGTATGAGTTCCGAATTTGCAATTCCAAAATTATATTGATCGTTCAGGCAAATTGCAAAACCACATTCGAGAGCTGCCGATGAAGAAAGACCGGCACCCAGGGGAATATCACCTCCGAACACACAGTCGATACCACCTGGTGTTAATCCTCTTTTCTGAAATTGCACCGCAACACCCATAAGATAGTTTGCCCAATGGGTTTCGGTTTTTTTTAATTCATTGAGTCTAATCTCGAAGTATTCATCATAGTCAACTGAATAGAGGCGTAGCTTATTTAAAGTATTTTTGCCAGCGGCAAAATAGATTGCTTTATCGATAGCTGCCGGAAGCACGAAACCATCATTATAATCGGTATGTTCACCAATAAGGTTTATCCTGCCTGGAGCTTTATACAGTGAAGGTTGTGACTTGAAGGTTGAGAGAAATTTTTCTTTGAGTGTCTGTAGTAATTCTGTGGTGTATGACATTTAAAAAAACAGATTTTTTATTATATACTGGCTGGACGTAAATATATAAGAAAAATAGGAATAGGAAGGTTTGTATATTTGTTTTAATGGTGTGTAAAATCGTCTTTAATTCGCACCGGAAAGTCTCCCAAATAAATATCCGGTTTAATTTATATTTTGAAAAGGAACAGGGAATTAAAAAGGTTTCCTGTCGAAAAACGGATTTTTGCTACTAACACTAAGTGGGATTCCATAAATAATTTTTACATCCTCACCCAGCAGATTCATTTCTTTCACAGCTTGTCCAACCGTATACATGATACGGTTATCGACCCGGTTGTCCATAGCAACACTCACAGCCGATCCGATGGCTATGCCCAGGTCGCCGGTGTTGAATACACAGGGTATGTCGGGGTGCTTGTCTTTTTCATCGCAATTTTCAAATCCGCACATATCACAAATTTTTAAGCGCATTGGATTTATCTTACTGCCCAAAAGCAGCATATAGGGTGCAGCCAGTATATTTTCTGCATCGCGTGCAAAGGAATGGGGCCATCCCCTTTTATCGACCAGTTCCATCATTTTTGCTGAGATAGAGGCAATGGTTTTTTCATCGGCGCAACTGATTACCATATTATCGATGCCCTTGCCTTTTGGAGCCGTACGGGCCGCAATCATCATTTTTAAGGCTATATCATGAATCGCGTTCTTACGAATTTCTTCTTCGGTCTTCATAGGTAGGTAGAGTTTGACAGTTGGTTACAAGCAGTGAAAATAGTAACAATTCTTTATTTATATGCTTCAATAGCAAGTGATTTGAAGAGGCACCAAATCTTTTTTCCGGGTTTCAGTTCCAATGAATTCCCCGAATCGAGTGTGAGTCGCGTTATAATTTGAATACCGCAATCGACAATACATACCAGGTGATTGTGATGCTGAAAAATGGTTTCGACCTTTCCCTGGAACTGATTTCGTATAGAGATATTCCCGACATGGGTTAAGGACAAGGCCACATCGGAACCCCGAAGCAAAACTTTCACCGGATCGCCGGGATGAAACATAAACTCATCACTTTCGATGTTAAAAATCAGGCTTTCTTTTTCATCCATCTGAACTTTCGTAATCCCTTTTTTCATAAGCGTTTCTGCTACCTTGCCTGTAAAAATGTTGTAGTAATTTTCACTGAGTCCGTCAAATTCTGGTATTTTTTTCCGGCGTATTAACTCCAGGTAGGAGTCTGGTTGTTCCATCAAACCATCCTTGATCAACAGAAGGTTTTGGGTCAGCATCAGCAAATCTTTCAGTTCATGACTTACAATTATAACGGGGATATTTAGAATATGGATCACCTTATTAAGCAAGGAAATGGCCTGTTTTTTAATAATCGGATCGAGAGAGGTGAAGGGTTCGTCCAGCAGGAGTAATTGCACATTACTCATGAGTGCCCTGCCGATAGCTACCCGTTGATTCTGTCCTCCCGATAGTTGACCTGGCCGGCTTTTTAGTAAAGCGCGCAACTGAAGCAGATCAACTATTTCATCGAAATATTGTTGATTATGGGTATTCCTTTTCCAACCGTATTTCAGGTTGGTTTCAATACTTAAATGAGGGAAAATCCTTCCCTCCTGGAATACATATCCTACCCTGCGCTTGTGTGTCGGAACAAAAACTTTCGAACGGGTATCGAAACAGACCTGATCGTTAATGCACAGAAAGCCCTCACGAGGCTTTTGTAAACCGGCAAGTAGGTGTAGCAGGGTAGTCTTGCCGGCGCCCGAGGGGCCGAATACTCCGGTAACCCGGCTTGTAATTTCGCAGTTGCCTGAAAAGTTAAAATTTCCTTTTCTCAGTTTTGTATTTAGCGTAATATAAGCCATAATCAGTGTTTCCCCTTCACTTTTTTATTCAGATATTCAGCAAGAACCATAGCAATAAGAGAGATTATGGCTGAAAAAATTACCAGCCGCAGGGTGGCGCCTTCTTTACCGGGTACCTGCATTAAGGAATAGACGGCCAGTGCAATGGTTTGTGTTTCACCTTCAATGTTTCCGGCAAATGTAATGGTAGCTCCAAATTCGCCCAGGCACCGTGCAAAACCTAAAACGAGGCCGCTGATTATTCCCGGCAAAGCCAGAGGAAATGTAATACTGAAGAATGTCAGAAATGGCGATACACCTAATGTACGGGAGGCATCCTCCATTCGCCTGTCGACCATTTCAATAGCTGTGCGGATCGACCGCGTAACAAGCGGGAAAGACACTATGATGCTGGCTATTATGGCCGATGTTTGATTAAATGCCAGCCGTATTCCAAATGTCCGGTATAGCCAACTTCCGATAAATCCTTGTGTTCCCAGTATTATTAAAAGCAGGTAGCCAGTTGTGACCGGCGGCATAACGAGAGGAAGATGGATGATACCTTCGATCAGCGATTTTCCCCGGAAATTGCTCCTGGCCATACCCCGGCCAATGAATAGTGCAAAGGGAAACGATATTACCGAACTGATTACTGCAACTTTAAGGGATAGCAGAACAGCCGAAATTTCGGCAGGAGTAATTGAGATAAACGATATGAAACACAAAAAACTCATGGTTTTATGCTTGTATCAAGCGAAGTAAAACCATTCTTTATCCAAATGGTTTGCATGGTCTCATCGGAAAGCAGGTTATAAAATTCTCTTGAGGCCTTAGTAGCATTTTTTGTCAGTAATGCGTAGAGAATTGCAGGCTGATAACTTCCTTCCGGAAATGTACCAAGTATTTTTACTTTACTCGATTGAATGGCATCGGAATAATAGACAATTCCCAGCTCGCATTCACCCATTTCCACTACCATGAGTGCCGATCGAACATCTTTGGCCGGGAGAATTCTGTTTTCAACAGCCTGATACCAACCCAGTGCTGAGAGTGCCTGATATGCATACATACCAGCCGGAACATGAGCCGGATCGCCCATTGAAAGGTAGCCCTTAAACAATTGAGCAATCGGCTTATTAAAAATGATAGTATCAAGTTTACTTAACTTGGGTGCAATAATGACCAGTTTGTTTTTGTATAAAGGTTTTGGTGGGTTGAACAGATTCAGGCTATCAACATAACTGGCCCATTCTTCATTGGCCGAAATAAATATATCGGCAACATTTCCTTGTTCGATCTGACGGGCCAGCGTGCCACTTGAGGCTAAGTTAAGTTTTACTGTGGCCGTATTATGCAACATAAAACTATCCTTCAATTCTGTGATTACATTAGTCAGACTGGCTGCACAAAATACCATTACTTTATTGCCGTTTTTATTGTACGATGATTTACAATTCATCAGAAAGATTGGAATCATCAGGCAATATAGTAAATGGGAGGGCTTCATTCTATCGAAGGTATTAATAATTGAGAATTAATCATCTTAATTATTTAACATGCTATTTGATGAATATGGCAGAATATACCCTAAAATTCAACAGAATAATAACCAGGTAAAAATGATGATTATTTACTTTCATGACATATTTTAATATTGTATCATAAATGAAACAATATATTTCTGCAATACTACTTATTTCGATATCCTTATCCGATTTCCTCTTATCGCAGGATGGTTTAATTATACAGGAGAATACGGTTGGAATTTGTACCATGGATGGAGTAGTAGAATCGAATGCTGATGGTTACACTGGTGATGGTTATGCAAATATTAATGATGGTGTTGGCGTAGGTATGAGTTGGAGTTTTGATGTTCCGGAAGCAGGCATCTACGATTTCTATTGGAGATATGCCCTCGGTGGCTCGGATCAAACGAGCCGGGATGGAAAGTTAATGGTCAACAATTTATATACTTCCGATACTGTCAGATTTACTCATTCAGGATCGATATCATGGTCGGTATGGATTACTACCGATACTTTTTCTGTATCATTGAATGCCGGTCATAATACAGTGCGTCTTGTTTCCATTAAACATAAGGGTTTACCTAATATCGATTATTTTCACATTTTTGGTAGTGGAATTGTTCCTTCCGAATGTGTTCCTTCCTATACTTTCAATATAGGTATTAACAACCCCGATGCCGGATCAGTTGATTATTCTCCTATTCAGGAATATTACGATCAGGGAACCGAAATTACTATTTCGGCAACAAACAATCCGGGATATTTCTTTCATAGCTGGTCAGGCGAAGCTGCAAGTATAAATAGTGAACATTCGTTTGTGATTGAAACTAACATCACTATGACAGCATTATTTTATCCTGATGGAATAGAAATGGATAGTAATGCCATTGGTTATGCAACCCTGCAACACGATAACGGGACACCTTATTTACTGATTGGGGGATCACTTGGTGAAACTGTTCAGGCCAATACATTGGAGGATCTGCAGTTGTACATGGAGGCCGAAGAAGCTTATATAGTTGAGTTGTCAGAGCATATACAGGGGCTCAATACAGAGGAGATCAGGATATCGTCTCATAAAACTTTAATAGGCACTTCAGAGAATGCACACATTGAAGGTATACGAGTAAGCTTGAACGCAGCACAGAATGTCATAATCCGGAATATAAAATTCTCGGGAGTGATACAATTCGATGAAATTGAGATAAACGGAGGCTCAAAAAATATCTGGATTGACCATTGCGAGTTTTTCACCGACCTCGATCATGATATTGATTACTACGACGGATTGCTTGATATTAAAAATCAATCTTCGTTTATTACGATTTCCTGGTCGAAGTTTCACGACCATCAAAAATGTATTCTTATTAGTTCAGGCGATCAGGAGGTACAGGATACGGTGATCAGGATAACGTTCCATCATAATTACTTCTATAATTGTAATTCGCGTTTACCAAGTATCCGGTTCGGGGAAGCACATATATTTAATAATCTTTATTATAATGCTGAAACCGCAATAAATTCTCGAATGGAAGCATGCGTTAGAGTTGAGAGGAATTATTTTAAAGATGTTGGAATGGGTGTTGGCATGCTTTATAGTCCGGTTCCGGGAGCGGTACAATTAATTGATAATATTTTTAGTAATACCGATTTTATGGATTCACCCACTTGTGAATTGGATGTTCCGTATGACTATTCTTCCTTTCTACACGATACAGAAGATTTACCAGATACGATTCCTGCAGGTACTTCAGGTCCTGAAATACCGGTTTTTTTACAAGATATTTCTAATGATTATCAGTTTACTGTTTACCCTAATCCCACTGATGGGATACTTAAAATAGAAGCGCAAATACCAAACGAATCAACTCTTGTAATTTCGATATATAATGTCCTCGGGCAGGAACAAAAAATAATAAAATATGAAGGATTGGGTGAGGACTCGAATCTGCAGGAAATAGATCTTTCTGCATTATCTCCCGGAATATTTATTCTTAAGGCAAGGATTGATGATAAAGTCTTTCTTGCAAAGATAATGAGACATTAAATCATTATTCCAGATAAGGAAGGACTCTGTTAAATCCAAATAGACTTTAAAATATCACCAGAGAGTTATTATTTCTTTTTATGGTATAAAAAATCTCCAATTCTCCGCATCCGTGCCAGCTCATCTTCATTCATGGGCCCAAGTTCAAGTAATTTAAGATTTTCATGCATTTGTTCGATGGTTTTAGAACCTGTCAAACACAGATCAACAGCCGGGTTTGAAAGTACAAACCGGTAGCAATCGGATGCAGTAGGGGTGGTCTCTCCTTCAGGCATTCTTTTCTGATCGAGGAGCTGCCCCCAGCTTGTGGCCGTGTAGGCTACAATACCTGTTCGTTTAGCAGTCTGCAGATGAGGGAATACATCGGTTTCAGCTCCCCGGTGAACAGCATTGTAGCGTATATGAAATACATCGAAAATATTTCTTTTATCGAGTTCAGGAAACAATTTCCGGTTATGTCCGGTCATACCAATAAATCGTATAAGACCCTTTTCTTTTAATTTCATGGCACTATCCAGAACTGATTTAGCAGGGTTCCAGCTATAATAGCCAAGCAACATAATATCGATATAATCAACTCCGAGTTGTTTCAGACTTCTTTTCATGAAATATTTGTTCATGAAAGCATTATGACCATAACTGTGCATAGCAATTACCAGCTGGTCACGTTTCCCGGCTTTCACAATGTTTCTGATAGCCTCGCGCATTTGTGACGAGCGGCCCTTAATAAATGTGTTCCACACAAAATAATTACACCCGTGTTCAAAGGCTTCTTCAAATGCTTTTGCAGGCGCTCCATAACTCGAGGCAATGCCGAGACGCCCGACCTGAAGGTTAGTTTTACCCATTAATCGTTTTTCCGAAAATTTCATAAGGGTATTATTTGGAAGTTGGTACTAGTAAGTTAATTTTTACGTTTAAAGATAGGAAGATTATAAAAGGGGTAGTTTTATTGGATAGAGTATTTTTGTTAGGATTTGTAAATTATTCTGAAGTTTATGACATTTACCGGCAAATCATCAGATACTATCATGAAGAAGTTTTTGTTATTCCGATATGGGTTTATTTTCCTGTTTCTTTTAAATATAGTTATGTTATCAGGGTGTGAGGCGAAAATAGACTGTACGGGTTGTGATAAAGAAGCCCCCTGGTCAAATATTGAATCGGACTACTGTTATCCTACGAAAGCTCAATGCGAAGCCACAGAAGGAAAAGAATGTGAGAAGTGTAATTAATTCGAAAGTATTTCCAGGTTATATTTTCGCTTAACTGTAGACATGGTTTTATATTAAAAATTTCAGACACCAACTAAATCGTTTTTCCTTCCTCGTATTCCCGTAAAGGTTTTTGTTCCACCCGTATCAGGTTTTGAATGGTATAGCCCCTTTCTCTCGCTTGTTCAACCAGCTTTGTATAAATTTCTTCCGGCATGTAGGGTCGCCGGCATAAAATCCAGAGGTAGTTGGATGAGGAGCTGCCTACCAATGCATATTCATAGTTAACCGTATCCAATTCAAGCACTAAGTAATCGGCATAAAAGAATAGAAAAAAAGATACTTTCAGATGTCCGACACCGGTTGTATCGGCAATTTTAGCTTTACCTACTATGGTCTTGTACTTTCCTTTGAACGACTCTTTATAACCGGCATTTTCTACTTTGATCTTACCGTCGCTCCGGAGCGAGTATCTTGCGGTAACACCAATAAGACCTTTTTCAAAGGAATGTGGAAAACGGGCTATTTCATACCATGTACCCAGGTACCGGTTTAATTCGAAATTTGTAACAGGTTTATTATCAATCAACTTTTTATCGGCATTATTGGCGTTAATACACGAAATAAAACTAATCAGAACACTTATTATGAATGTTTTCATTAATTTTTTACTCATCATTTGGGTTAAGTTATGATAAATTTATCATTCACTGTACTCCTTCGTTGTAAATGATTTTTAAAATTATCTTTTCCGTATGACGGAAGCTGATTTCTCTGAAGTTGAACTTGTATCTTACTTATGATAAGCAAAAGGAGGGATGCTTCCAAAGGCTTGGTACTGAATCTGGATAGGTGTACTACGATAACAGAAGAGAGAAAAAAAATAATGTAACGAGTTGGCAGGGATTGAAAATCAGGCTGCCGGAGCTGCCTATAGGTGAGAACAACTAATTACCGGTATCTCAATCAGTCGTTTTTTCCCAGAAAAAGTTGAGTATCATTCATCCAGAGGGAAGGTTTCATCATCCAACTTTCGATGGCATATTCTTCCGAATCGTCAATCAGGATATCTTCCCAGAAAGTACTATGAACATCATACATCCATTTTTCGAGACTCATTTCGTTTTCCTGCCAGAAAAAATTATCCGGATTCAACATCCAGTTCTCAATTTCCATTTCATTTTCCGATGCTTCTAAAAGATATGAAGCATTGTAATAAAGTGCATCTGATTTGCCTGCATTTTCGGCTTCCTGAATATGCATCTCTTTTTTCCGGACTGCTTTTCCCGAATCGGAACAGATTTCATCATCTCCTTCCGAAGCCATTACAAAGGGCTGGATAAAAAGAAAGACAAGTCCTGTTACTAAGACCAGTCCGATTTTTTTGCCTGGGGTTAAACTTTTATTGCACATGGTTTATAGTTATTAATGAGTTGTCCCAAATAATTCATTAAGTATGCCAAATATTCCAACTTACATCATATCAGAATTTTATATGTAAAAATAAGAAAGGAGAGAGTGGCAACAATTGATCGGTAATCTGACAATCGGTGTACGTATCCGTACATCAAGTTTCAAAAAAGCGAAGAACTTTATTTATGATTGATAGATATAAAACAACAAACCCGCACTTTTCTGCAAGGATAAAAGGCGGGTTCGGAATATGAGTAAGGAATTGTTATTCTTTAATTACCACTTTTTTAGCAACAATCGATCTTTTTTTATACACCATTAATTGATAGGAACCTGGAATAAGCTCAGAGGTACGTAATGAATAATAGTTAGTATTCCCGGTTTCAATTTGTAAGATTTCCTTTCCGCTCATATCAATCAGTACTATCCGGTCGAAACTACCCGATGGGTTGGCTTCGATAAGCAGTTCGTTATTAAAAGGATTGGGGTAAAGCTGTATTGCAGATGATGCCTCCTGGTGTTCAACACCGGAAGGATCCATCATGTTGGGTACGGTTTCAGGTCCAAATATTTCAAGCACCCCTCCATTAGTAGAAGTCAGAGTACCGGATGTATAGCACAGGCTGTAGTAAATGCCATATTGAAGGTTCGATGCCAGGTTCAATTCAACGATGCCTGGATCAGTACCTGAATTGGCCGAATTTATGGTTATGGGATCAGCAGCATACAACAGGAAATCGGATACACTTGGGGAGGGATCGTTCATGGGCTTATCGAAATGCAGGTACACCACATTTCCTTCCGGGTTATGATCGATTCCTGTAAGCCTGGGGCGCTCCGGTACAGCATCGGCCAGGTTTAGGGCTATTTCCGTTTCGTTGTTAATTGTCAGGCACGATGCGGGGATCAACAGGTACTCACCACCTGTTTTTACACCGATTTCATAATCGCCAAAGAATCCATGAAACGAAATGGTACCGTCGGCGGCTAGCTTATCCCTGATGCTTGTCGACCATTTTTCATGTATCAGGAGGTATACCGTATCGGCAGCAATTTTGGGTATCCTGTTTTCATCATAAATGCCGGAGCCGTCCCTCCAGGTAGGATCCTTGAATCCCCACCATATCAATCCTTCTACAGCCGGGTGCGAGAAGCAGACACGCATCATCAGGCCATACGAGTTAGCCATACTCTGATCGCCGATGTTTTGTTCATCGATCTTCATATCGAACTCAGTTACTTTTATGGGTAAGCCGAGTGTTGCTACCTGGTCGAGTTTGGTTTTGATATCCGACCAGCTAAGGGTGCCTTCCATATGCCCCTGCACGCCAATGCCATCGATAGGAGCACCCTCGTCGAGCATTTCCTGGATGGTGTTAATATAATTAGGAGCCGAACCCCAGACAATAATATTGAATTCATTGACAAACAAGCGGGCATCGGGATCTTCTTCGTGTGCCCACTTAAAAGCATTCCATTTTATCGAATCGCCTGCATTCTCGTAGAGCCAGGTTTCATGAATGGGTTCGTTTATTACATCATAATCCTTAATAATACCCCCGTACCGGCTTACTTCCCTTCGTACACGCGTTTCGCAGGCATTATACAGGGGTTCGCCTGTCATGCTCAGGGTCCATCCCGGCATCTGCCAGTTTGCATCACCTCCCCAGATGAGGGTATGCGCCCGTACATCCCAACCGACCCGACTGGCCCAGGCATAGATAGTATCGACCTGGGTATAGAATAGATTACCCTCTGTGGCTTCCATGTAGGGCCATTTAAATCGTTCCACTACGCCATAGTTGTAATATTTCTGCAGCACAGCCTGCCTCCATCGCGATTGGACAGAATTACCGATGGGTTCTACAGTATTTCCCCATTGAAATTCGTGTTTTTTCAGGCGGATATAAACGGAGTCGGTAAGGGGGTTATCCAACTCATCGGTGATCCGCAGTGTAAAATCACCTTTGCGGAGCGTGTCGATACGCGCTTCAGCCGTCTCGTACCAGATTTGAGCCTGAGTATCGAACCGGCAAACAAAGCAGAGGCTTATCAGAAGTATACCGGTTTTCATCGACAGGGCGAAGTATTGTTTTTTCATGGTTGTAACATTTTACTAATAAATGAGAGTTGAAATTATAAAAGAACCGTAAAAAATGTTGGATTTGTATCAGTCAGGTTCGTCAAATTTACTGAATAAAGTGCGTTTTACCATTCTTTATATTCATAACATTCCTGCGTGGGGGTGTGGATTGAAACTTCTGAAATATTCAATTCTCAGCGACTTAAATAATTTCATAACGTCATGGCATGTGTAGCTCCTTCTCCGTAGTAAAACTACGAAGGAGAAGCGAAGCAATCTTGTTGGTTTTTGCCCTCATGCTGGGCAGGTAGGTTAGCAATTCATTTGCGAATTTTATTCGTTATAGTCATGTTCATTTCTTTTCCTTGATGAAAAGAAACGAACCAAAGAAAAACCGAACGAAGTGAGTTCACGAATACCATTGAAAATAATAAATAGTATGAGTAATCAAGGCCCGGGCTTCTCAGCGATCCACCATCGGTTTGCTGTCTATCCCGATCAAGAATTTGTTGGATTTTGAATAACAAAACCTTACAAATTCTAAATCGGGATCATTTGCCCTTCGGGCACGAACAGCTTCACCGGGTGGATACCCTCGCCTCCGAAGCCAATGGCCGGTTATAATATTCCGCATCAAATGCGGAATCCAGTGAAATAGGATGTACTTTTTCGGACGAGGAACCAGATTGCGGCGACACTTTTTGGTAATGTACCGGAAGGAGTTTGGATTGAAACGTTCTTTATATGAAAACTTCATCTGGCGTTTTCTAGCCCAAAGTTAAAAGAGGCTTTTGTAGGGTATGCATTATATTGTGGCCTATGGACTGAATTTCTTTAAACGGTATATTCTGACAGAACCCTTTTCAGCGATTAATTCATCGAGTAAGCTAATGATCTCTTCATTGCCATCAAGTTTCCGGGAATCGCTATATAAATATTCCGCACCCTTTTCAATCATCGTTCTGAGTTTTTGTGCGTCCAGGTTGTCATTGTAATAACTCCAGCCTTTCTTATCGATGTAATAGAAAAATATATGATGCGAGCGGTCGTTCCCGGCTACTACCAGTGAGTTTTTCGGAACAGCGTCCCGGAGTTCTGTTTTATAAAGCAGTAAATCTTTATTGAATCCGGGGGAATCCGGATTCCATCGTACCTGCATTCTTAAATAACAGGTAACAGGTAAAAGCAGCAAAAGAGCAAAGGTTAAATACCGGGTGAAGGGAATATTTAAACTTAGAAGATTATAAGCTCCGTAAGCTACCAGAATAAAAAGTAAAGGATAAAAGGGGAACAGGTAATAATCGTGAATTTTTGCAATGGCATTCACCTCAAAAAGATAATAGGCCAACACTACCATGCTCCAGGCAAGAATCAAGGGGAACTTTGAATTTTTATAGGCTTTTCTTTGAAACAGAAAATATAATCCTGCCAGGAAGAATAATACGGAACCATAATTTAATAGTAATTCAGGCAATGTTGAAATCAGGTTGTGTTGAAGATAATCAAGGACAGTTAATAAAGACTCATGAGCAGCCAGAATTCCTTTTATTGTTACATTGCCATGCCACTGGAGTACTACGGTTCCATACCAAACTATGGGCAAAATTGAAAAACTAAATATTCCAGTTGCCTGGGAAACAACTTTTTTGTTTATTCCATTTTTAAAAGAAAATATTATAAAATATACAATAGGCACGATGTAGTAAATGATAAAAGGGAGCTTACATAATGCCCCGATACTCAATAATAATCCGCTGCCCAATAAGGATTTCACTCTGCCATTACTGCGCCATTTGAAGAATAAAACAATACCCCAAATGGAACAACACAAAGCCAGATTATCGGGAATTGGATTTATTGTATAATAATAGAAAGCCGGTGAAAAATTAAAGGCCCATGCACCAATAAGCGATAATACTTCATTATGAAATAATGTAGCTAATAGTTTATAGATACCTAAGACTGAAATCAATCCGATAATAAACATTAACATGCGGCATAGTATCAGGTGGTTTCCGAAAATCTTATAAGTACAGGCTACCAGCCATTGCATCAGGGGAAATTCCAATCTCATTATTCCATCCGTGTCACCCCTGTCATTTCGGCGAGGATTGAAAATATTCATATCCTCTTCATAAAAATTTATGATGTTCGATTGAGTCTGAGTTTGTCGCCAAACATGAATACTCATTAAATCCTGTGAGAAATGTTCAAAATGCATTAAAAAGCTAATCACAGCAATTGAAACCAAAATACTGTTTCGGAGAATCTTCTTCATTTATTTTTTCATTTTATACATCCTGATGTTCTAAAAATTTTATCTGTAACTGGTATAAATATATGTAACAAACTTACGTACATTTTCTTTCTGACAGCTATATTTCCAAATTACCACTTGTTTTTTGGAACTAGTTTTCTTATTTAACGTGAGTTCGAAATAAGACTATCTTGTTAAAGCCTTATTATCAATTATCTCCAAGTTGATAGATGGTTTTTTTGGAAGAAAAGAATAAGCTATTAATTCAGCTAGCAGGTTAACAATTCATTTGCGAATTTTATTCGTAGAGATCATGTTCCTTTCTTTTCCTATTTAATATAATATTTTCTTGTTCTTAATTAAGTGCCTATTCTATAATTACCTCCTATTTTAAATAAACAACAAATATTTTTTTGTTGAATGCGAATCCATTTTCAACTAAACAATTCGTGTCTGATAGTACAATTCCTTGTAGTCTTAAATTTGCATAAGCATATGCTAGCATTTCTGAGGGCCATTCACCATTCACAGTATGCATATATATTTCAGGTTTAATTGCCTGTGATAAACAATTTGGACGTAAAGATTTAACTATCAATAAAGCAACATCGTTATCTGCACCACCATGAATATAAATATGAATTTCTTTGATTTGAGGTTCTTGAGTTTTATTTATGGTATTAGTTTTCAGCTCCTTTTTGTTCTTAATAATTTCTAAGGCATTTTCAGCGCGCCAGGATAAAAGTTTATTTTCATCCTTGAGGACAGATTGAAGATGTTCAATTATACTTGAGTCATCAAATACAGAAAGTGCTTTCGCAGCATATGAACTTATTGTCAGCTCAATTTTTGGCCAATCTGATTCCGAAAGTAAAGTGGCGAGCCAATTAACCAAGTCTTCATCTTCAATAGATTCTGCTTGAACCATAAATGCTTTTTTTATTAATGACATTGCTTGTTCTTCACTACATTCATAGTGGGATTTCATATTATCTATCCCTTTTTGATCGACTACTACTTTACCATGAACTAAATATTCTGCCAATTCACGTGAAATATTTAATATACTTTCATTATCCTGTAAAGCAGAAATAAGTACACCAATAGCACCCGGGTTTTTAATTTCGCCAAGAAATTCGGTAGCATTCTTCCTTCTATAAACAGATTTATCATGTTGCAGGATTGATTTTAGAGATCCAACAGCCATATCGCCTAATTTTAACATTTCATCCCTGGCCTGTTTCTCGGATCTATTATCATCCATCTTTTTAATTAACTTTTTTACTTTTGTGTCATAATTAATTTTAATTTTTTTGTCTTGGTTTAAATAGTCTTTTTCAGTGGATTGTCCTTCATACTCTGAGGTACCGAATGCTAAAATCGGAAAGAAAATAAAACTCAGAAATATTAATCCAACTGTAAATCCCTCATTTTTCCCAAAACTTTTTGAAAGTAAATTGATGGACCAAACAATCCAAATGATCTGTAAATAGGGAATTAACATCAGGAACAACCACCACCAGGGTTTTTTTACAATTTCCAAGAAAACAATTATGTTATATACCGGTATAATGCAAGCCCATCCTGGTTGTCCAGCCTTTTGAAAGATGCGCCACATGGAGATTATCAGGAGTATCAGTATAATATAGATCAATATCGGAGACGAAGATTCTTCAGATTCCGGTTTGTTGAGTTCAGCAATTAATTCATTGGTTATACCGGTTTGTTTAATTTCTTCTATTGTCCCCTGTTTATTTTCAGCGGGGAAAATGATTTTTAAATAATAGGCTGTTTCCTGTTCAATATTAAATGTATCGGAGACGTATGTAGATTCATCTTCTCCGAATTGTGCCGAAATCACCAGACTTTCCTGTGAATACACTTTTTGATGAAATTTATCGGATGTGGAAACCGGCTGATTGAAAACAATAGAATCATTACTTGTTACTTTGATCTTAGGACATAATTCTGCTTTTTTAAAGCATACGTTATGATTTCTGATTGTAAAATTAATGATTGAAAAACTTGTATCCGATTGTGCTTTTGCATAGAAAAAGCCAGAAAGAATAATGGATATAAGGAAAACTTTTTTTGCGAATACCTTTTTCATATTGATAATTTTAAAACAAGAAACGAAAAATACTGCATAAAACAAATTCGTGAAATTTTAAGTTACCCCGATTCAGATCAACGGTATATTTTGAATAGCTTGCTTTGCAATCTGGCTTCAACAACTATTATGTAACGCTAACGCGGCACTTAGACAAATTTCATTTGCCCTTCGGGCACGAACAGCTGCACCGGGTGGGTCCCCGCTTCCGAAGCCAATGGCCGATTATAACATTCCGCATTAATTGCGGAATCCAGTTAAATAGGATGTACTTTTTCGGACGAGGAACCGGATTGCGGCGACAAATATTCAATTCTCAACGACTCGAATATATTTAAAACGTCATTGCGAGCACAGCGAAGCAACCGAGAACGAAGTACGAGTTCGGCGAAGCCAATCTTGTTGGTTTATGCCCTCATGCCGGGCGGGCACTTCCTTTTCTCCTTAATGAGAAAAGGAAGCAAAAGAATCAAGGCCTGGGCTTCTCAGCGATTCACCAGCGGTTTGCTGTCTATCCCGATCAAGAATTTGTTGGATTTTGAATAACAAAACCTTACAAATTCTAAATCGGGATCATTTGCCCTTCGGGCACGAACAGCTTCACCGGGTGGATACCCTCGCCTCCGAAGCCAATGGCCGGTTATAATATTCCGCATCAAATGCGGAATCCAGTGAAATAGGATGTACTTTTTCGGACGAGGAGCCGGATTACGGGGACACTTTTTGGTGATGTGCCCTAAGGAGTTTGGATTGATTTAAATCCTTTGGGGCTTGTTCTTACTACTCTTCCTGCTGCTCTGTCAGGTTCAACTGCTGTTCTGTCAGGTTCAGGCTTTGTTTTGTGTGCGTAAGGTCCTGTTTTATGACTTTCATGCCCTGTTCTGTGATGTTGATAGGATGTTCTGACTAATTCACATGCTGTTTTGAGCAGGGAAGGCTTTGTTCTATGGTTGTCGACTCCTGTTTTCAGGTGTTCGTTCCTTGTTTTGACAGGGTAAGGTTGTGTTTTGAGGTGTTCACATGGAGGGTTGGGATATTTATATAAAACCCTGACAGGGTTCTGTACCCTGTCAGGGTTAACAAGTGATCAAAATCACTGTACGGTTTCCACGGTTTTATTTTTCAGGGTTTTGCCCTTGCCATAATCGGTAATGTTGCGCCACGATTTGTAGCGGTTGATGAATTCCTGATCTTCGACAAGGCCCTTTACCAGGTCGTCCATGATATCGAGGCTGTTACGCAGGTTTTTTATTTTTTCGACGATTTCTGATCCCTTCTCCGATTTGTCTTTCGATACGGTAGTGCGCTCGGAGGCCTGCTTCCTGTAGTCGGTAATTAGCTGACGGATATTATCTATATCGGCGTTCGTTACCTTGAATGATGCCAGGTTTTCAAGATTTTCAACAGCTTTATCGGCAATACCGGCACAACGGTTTACGGATTCCGGTTCGGGCCCGCGTGAGAGTGCCGAGTAGGAAATACCTACCAGGGGGAGCAGGGTAAGCCGGTTGTTCTTCTTGGCCCAGGCGCTCATTTTTTTCATCAGTTTGTAAGTGGTGTTCATCAGCTGGTCATAGGTGTTGTCCTTTAAATCGGTTAATCCGCCGGGGTCCGTGGCCGATACCGATTCGTTCAGACTGTTCACCTGGTTATACTCCGTATCGAGCAGGGAGTATGTCGATGCAATTTCGGGCTCATTTTCCCAGAGGGAACGTTCGTTGTTCATGCCGTTGAGTACTACGCCCAACATGTTCAGAAAATTAAATTGTGTTTGTCTCATAATAATGTAAGGTTTTAAATTAATAAATATAACAGTTAATGAAAACTCTATTGAAACCCTTACAGGAACCGGCTTATTTCAAATATAACTTCTTCTCTTACCTATGAGGCTGCCCCGTGAGGCAGCCTGTTTCGCAATTGCCTTTACCTGAATTGTTATTTACAACGTGAATATAAAAAAAATAGTATAAAAATAAAATATGTATGGGCCGTTGAGTGAAATTAATTTTGGATTTTGTGATAGGGGTGAAAATTAAATCATTGTTTTCAAGATTATTACTGAAGAAAAGAATACGTATTTTAGGCCGGAACGGGCAAATTTTGTAAATTTCTGGGGAGTTAGGGGAGAGGAAAAATTAAAAGCCCCCGTATTGTAAGACGAGGGTGGCTTACATGTTTTCACAACGGAATAATTTTTATTTATTGAAACAACTATGTATCACGATAGAATTAATTGAGTAATAAGAAAAAATCCCACGGAGTACGCGGGATTTAGAATTTCTTCGGCTTATAGCCTTGTTGTGAATTGTCTTTCGAATACGAAGATATAAAAAAATAATGAAATGGAAAAAACGCTTGGTATTGATCTAGGAACAAACTCTATAGGTCTGGCTCTTAAAAAGGGAAATGAATTCGAATGGTTTGGGGTATATACTTTTAAGAAAGGTGTTGGACAAGATAAATCTGGTGAGTTTTCTTTTGCTGCTGATAGGACAAAGCACAGATCATCCAGAAGATTATACAATGCCAGACGATATAGAAAATGGGAAACTTTAAAGGTGTTAATTGAAAATAATTATTGTCCACTTGATTTGAAAAATTTAAGTAAATGGAAACATTACATAAGAGGCATTGGAAGAAAGTATCCGATTGAAAATAATTCGTTCCAAAAATGGATAAAACTGGATTTTAATGGAGATGGCAAGCCTGATTATTCTAGTCCTTATCAACTCAGAAGGGAGCTAATAGAAAAAGAATTAGACTTAGGAAATAAAGAAAACCGATATAAAATTGGCAGAGTGTTTTATCATATTGCTCAAAGAAGAGGTTTTAAAAGTAGCAGAAAGCTCGGAGCCAATGAAAAAACAGCCGTATACAAAGGTAGTAGTGAAACAAATACGATCGGGCGGAATGAATATGAAAGCTTACTTATTGAATGCGGTTCTTTAGGAGCAGCATTGGCAAGACTGGAAGAGGAAGGGATAAGAATTCGTAATAGATACACATTACGAAAAGATTATAAGAATGAAATAGATCAAATTATTTCAAAACAAAAAATTTCTGATGAATCCTTCTCAGAGCGGCTCATAAAAGCAATATTCTATCAAAGACCATTAAGATCCCAAAAAGGTTTGGTTGGTAAATGTACATTAGAACCTAGAAAGCATAGATGTCCAATTAGCCATCCAAAATTTGAATTATATAGAGCTTGGTCTTTCATAAATAATATTAAGTTTAGGAACACAGATAACGGTGATTGCCAACAGTTACCTTTAGATATTAGAAATGGTATTTTTGAAAACGTCTTTATGCGTTTAAAATCAAGCTTTCCTTTTGAAGATATTAGAAAGTATATTGAAAAGAAAGGTGATAAAAACTGGGAATTAAATTATAAGAAAAAGGCTGATAAGGTAAGTGTTTCAGGTTGTCCGGTTTCTGCAAGATTTAGAGCTGTTTTTGGAGAAAATTGGCTAATATTTAAGAAAGAAATAGCCAGAACAAACAAAAAAGGAGAACCAGTAAACAAAACTTATGATATTGAGGGTATTTGGCATATACTGTTTTCTTCAGAAGACGAAGAGTTTATTGAAGAATTTTTATTGTCTGTTCTAAACCTAGAGGAAGAAAATGTAAAGGGCTTAATGACATTATGGAACCATTTTCCGGTTGGGTATGCCAATTTAAGTTTAAAAGCCATCAATAATATCCTCCCTTTTTTACAAGAGGGCATTATTTATGTCGAATCCGTTTTTTTAGCTAAAATTCCTGAGATAATAGGGGATAAAACATTTAATCAAAATAAAGAATTAATCCTGTCAACACTGCAAACTGAAATTGAACAAAACAGATTAGAAAAAGCAGTAGTTGATATTACTAATAATCTTATTTCGAAATATTATTTACTTGACTATAACGAAAGGTTTGGATGGAAAAATACTGATTACAAGTTGGATCGAAACGATAAAAATGACATAATACAATGTTGCATTGAGCATTATGGTGAAAAAAGATGGAATAATTTTATGGATGTTGTACTAAAAAATACAATTCTTGCAGGTGTAGAATCAAAATACCAGACTTTTTTTGAAGATCATAAAAGAGAACATATAAAACAACCGCAATTATTAGATCAAATTCAGCAATGGATAATGGCTAATTTTAATGAAGTGACAGAAAAACAATTATCCAAATTATATCATCCTTCAAAAATTGATATTTATCCTAGTATAGAGGGTCAAACATATTTAAAAAGTCCTAAGACGGGAGCCTTTAAAAATCCAATGGCCTATAAGACTTTACATATTTTAAGACGAGTAATTAATCATTTAATTGAAACTGGGAAAATTGATCAAGAAACCAGGATAGTAGTAGAAGTCTCGCGTGAAATGAACGACGCTAATAAAAGATGGGCAATTGAAACATACCAAAGAAAAAGAGAAAATGAAAACAAGGAATTTGCTATTGCAATAGCAGGATTAGTTCAAGACCAGGATTTTAGGGGAGAAGCTGATCCCAGCAGTGAGAAAGACATGGAAAAGTTTAGATTGTGGTTTGATCAATTAGACGATAGCAGTACGATTTTAAAAGAGATTAATGCAACTAAATCAGACATTGATAAATACCGGCTTTGGAAAGAACAGGGATGTAAATGTATGTATACAGGCAAAACCATAAACTTAACAGATTTATTTGATACAAATAAAATTGATTTTGAGCATACAATTCCTAGGAGTAAGTCATTTGATAGTTCAATGGAGAACATGACTGTCTGCTATGCGGACTATAACAGAAATGTTAAAAGAAATAAAATACCTACTGAGTTACCGAACTATTTAGTTGACACACCGGAAGGTAATGCTATTGAACCTAGGTTAGAAGTATGGAGAAAAAAGGTTGATGAATTAAAAAAACAAGTTGAAGATTGCAAGTTTCGATCTAAAATAGCTATTGATAAAAAACAAAAAGATGAAGCCATAAAACAAAAGCACCTTAGGACATTTGACTTCGATTATTGGAGAAATAAGCTGGACCGATTTACAAGAGAAGACATCCCAAGCGGATTTAAGAGAAGTCAATTAGTGGATACACAAATTATTACAAAGTATGCGTTTCATTATTTAAAGACCGTTTTTCAAAAAGTAGATATCCAAAAAGGATTAGTGACTGCCGAATTTAGAAAGATTTATGAGATTCAACCCAAGGAGATTAAGAAGAATAGAACAAGGCACCATCATCATGCAATAGATGCGGCTGTTTTAACTTTAATTCCACCTGCTTTACAACGACAAGAAATTTTAAAGAAAGCCTATGAATACAATGAAGCAACCGGTGAACAATATCATGAAAAGCCCTTCAATAGTTTTAACTCAAATTCTATTAAGGATATTGAAAAAACAATTCTGATAAATGATATGCCTAATAAGGATCAAGCATTTTCTCCTGGAAAAAAATTGGTAAGAAAAAGGGGGCGAGTGGTCTGGACTAAGGATTCAAATGGACAAGTTGCGAGGGACACAAGTGGTAAAAAAATTCCAAAAATAGCTCAAGGAGATTCTATTAGAGGGCAGTTGCATTTAGATACATTTTATGGCAAAATTGAATCATTAGAAAAAAAAGGTGAGTTTTGGATGGTTGGCCGAAAAATGGTTGAGGATATAAATTTGAAATCTGATGCAATTATTGATAAGACTTTGGCTGAACATATTAAAAAGCAAGTAGATGAAGGAGTTTCTCTTTCATTACTTGTCGACTTAAATGGCAATAGACTTAGACATGTTAGATGCAGAGTTAAAGCAGGTAGGGGATTCTTGGCAACTGAGAGCGTAACAGTGATAAAAGAACAAACTTATAAATCAAAGCATGAATACAAGAATTACTACTATACAAATTCTGGCGACAATTATGCATTTGGCTTATATGTAGGCGCTAATCAAAGAAAAATTGTTCCGGTCAATTTATTTGATGCTTCAAAAATTAATAATTACAAACATGTTGATGATTCTAAAGAATTATTCGAGCCATTAATTTTCATAGGAAATGGGAAGAATAAAGTAGAAGCAAAGCTGTATCATGTTTTTCAACCTGGACAAAAGGTTCTGTTCTATAATGAAAATAAAGATGAGCTTAAAGATTTGGGTACTGAAGAATTGTCTAAACGACTTTATTATGTTAGAACATTAGCAGATGCCAAACAAGGATTAATTCAATTTCAGCATCATTTAGAAGCAAGAAATGATGAACAATTAAACAACGATTTTCCCAAGGATCAATTTGGTGCTAAAGGCAAAAATGGATTTTCTATTTTTTCGTTAGAGTTTGTTGCTCCTAGATTATTATTAAGTGCTGGAAACTTCAATTTTATTATAGAAAATAAGGATTTTGAATTTACAATGTATGGTAGTATTCTGTTTAAATACTAAAGTTTATTTATACCCACTTGTTGACCCGTCAGCTTCCAAAGGATATGGCAGCGTCTTAACGAAATTGAAGCTCCAGATTTCATGTAATAATTAAAACCGTAATATGCAAAAAATAGAACCTCTGCAACACGGCCAGTACTACCACATTTATAATTGCGGGATAAACGGGGAACAGTTGTTTCGCGAAACAACAAACTACGAACATTTTCTGCGGTTATATGAAAAATATATCGACCCTGTTGCCAAAACCTTTGCCTGGTGCCTGATGGGGAATCATTTTCATTTTTTGGTGAGAATCAGGGAAGAGAAGGAGATTGATGCAAAATTAAACCTGACAGGTTTTCAAAACCTGTCAGGTTTGGGAGCAACAAAACCGCTCCATCAGTACTTTTCAAACTTATTTAATGCATATACAAAAGCATTTAATAAATGGTATTCGCGTCATGGTAGCTTATTTGAACGACCCTTCAAACGGAAGCGAATCGATAACGAATCCTATTTAAAACAAGTTGTAATTTATATTCATAACAACCCGGTACATCATGGTTTTTGCAACCACGCGATCGAATATCCATGGAGTTCATACTTAACCTGTATTTCTTTAAAAACTACAAAAATAAAACGCCCCGATGTACTGGACTGGTTTGGCGGTAAAAAACGGTTTGAAACGGACCATAAGGAAGCCGGAGCCGGAATTAACGAAGTTGAAGCCATTCTGGAATTATAATCGATGAATAATGCAGGAGCGGATCGCAATATAACTATGTAAAAATTCATGTATTTATTGTAATCTATTTAAAAAATAAGTTGCTATGATCAAGCGAACCCTGTATTTCGGAAATCCCTGCCACTTAAGTAAAAAAGACCTTCAACTGCTCTTCGAACCGAAGGATGATAATGAACCGAAAACCATCCCGATAGAAGATATAGGGATGGTGGTTCTCGATAACCAGCAGATTACCCTGAGCAATGCCCTGCTGATGGCATTAATGGACAATAATGCTGCCGTGCTTACAACAAACTTTCAGCATTTACCCGAAGGATTGCTTCTTCCTATGGCCGGGCATCATGCTTTTACCGATAAGGTGAAAAATCAGTTCGAAGCTTCCGAACCTTTAAAAAAAAACCTCTGGCAGCAAACTGTATCGGCTAAAATAAGGAACCAGGCAGCTTTATTGAAGGTTATGGGCATCGATACGGAAAATATGCTGTTCTGGGCATCGAAGGTTCGCAGCGGCGACCCCGATAATTATGAAGCACGTGCTGCTGTCTGGTACTGGCAAAACCTGTTTGTAGGTAATGAAAAGTTTAAGCGTGGCCGTTTTGAAGCGCCGCCCAATAATTTGCTGAATTACGGGTATGCTATTTTGCGGGGTGTTATTGCCCGTTCGCTGGTAGGAAGCGGCATGACCACTTTTACAGGTATTCATCACCGGAATAAATACAATCCGTATTGCCTGGCCGATGATATTATGGAACCCTACCGGCCCTTTGTCGATAAGGTTGTGCTGGATATACTCTTTGAAGAAGAACAAATCGAAGAGCTTACGCCTGCAATAAAGAAAAAATTGCTGGTGATACCGGCCATGGATATTGTGATCGATGCACAGTCGAGCCCCTTAATGATCGGGACACAACGTACAGCCGCCTCGCTGATGGATTGTTTTGAAGGGATCGGCAGAAAGATAATATTTCCTGTTTTGATATTATAATGAAAATTTTTTGAAAGGGGTATGGATAATAGTTTGTAGGATTGAATATGCCAGTTAACCTGAACCGCCTTAACCAGTACCGCATTATGTGGGTATTTGTATTTTTCGACCTGCCTACCGAAACCAAGAAAGACAGGCACGACTATACCCGTTTCCGGAAACTGCTGATGAAGGATGGTTTTACCATGCTGCAATTCAGCATCTATGTGAGGCATTGCAACAGCCGAGAAAATGCCGAAGTGCATATACGTCGTACAAAAGCTATACTGCCGCCCAAAGGAGAAGTAATCATTTTCACGCTAACCGATAAACAGTTTGGCATGATGGAGTTTTTCCGTTACGCCAAAGAGGCGGAACGGCCCGAAACACCGCAACAGTTGGAGCTGTTTTAACTAATTTACTGTATCCCTGACTGTATTTTAATCCCTGGGATACAGGAATGAAAAAACCGCCCTGCTAATGAACAAAGCGGTTATTCCGACACAGTTTTTTAATCGTAAAAGACCACTAAAACACAGTAAAACCGGGCACTTCAGGCTTGTTATGCTGTGTCAAAGATCGTTTAAATACAGAATGAAAGCAATTCACAACT
>CAZMVE010000007.1:0-52887 GCA_964569585.1 uncultured Bacteroidales bacterium
TGTTGCAACAATCAATTCTATACCGTATTTCAATAAGTACTTAACCCCTTTTCAATTAGATTTACCACCACCGGTTTGTTCTTAATCATTTTTTAAGATTTCCTGCTCTGCATCATAGAGTATTATTTATCAATTTAAATCTGGTAATGATGAGAACAATAATGAATTCAACAACGGATATATCGAAAATTATAGATTATTCTTATCTCAATCTTCAGAAAAAAAACAGCATCAAAACCATTTGCGCTTCCGGAAGGAAAGCACGCCAATAAAAGACATTAAAAGGGAAAACACTAATATTCCCGGAAAAGACCATTTTACATTTTCGAAATAGTTAGGGACATTCATTCCGTATAAACTGGCAATGAGTGTCGGTATCATAAGGATGATAGAAATTGAAGTAAGTTGTTTCATTACCACGTTAAGGTTATTTGAAATGACTGAGGCAAAAGCATCCATCATGCCTGCCTGGATATCGGAATAGATCTGGGCCATTTCTAGTGCCTGCTTATTTTCGATTACAGCATCTTCAAGCAGGTCCTCATTAAGTTCGCTGATGGAATTCCTTTTTGAATTTCTTAATTTAGCCAATACCAATTCATTAGCTTTCAGCGAAGTAATGAAGTATACCAGGCATTTTTCCATCTTTAGTAATTTATTGAGCTCCCGGTTTCGGATCGATTTTTCAAGATCCTGTTCGATTGACGAAGTTTGCTGGTTGATCTGTTTTAAATAACGTGAATATACGGTTGCCGAACGGAGAAATAATTTCAATAGAAAATTTAAAATGTCATTTACCTGCTGATATTGTTCTCTGTAAAGCGATGGTTGTTCAAACGATAGTACCTCGTTATGGACTGAACAAAGGGTTAATGTCGCTTCCCCGGTCATAAAAATTCCCAATGGTACGGTATGAAAGGGTACTCCATTTTCAGGACTCACAACGGGTATACGTATAATTACCAGTGTCCATTCATCATCATATTCCACACGGGGTCGTTCATCGACATCCAGAATATCCTGAATAACATCCTGAGGAACCTGGAATTCTTTTGCAATCCGGTTGATTTCATCCGGAGATGGCTGTGATACATTAACCCAGCATCCCTTTTCTGCCTGAGGTATGTCTATGTACCCAGCAAAGCTTTTGTAAATTCTTAACATGATGTTACCTCCCACAATTTTGTCTCCCGGGAGGCAACGAAAAAGGCCCCCCTAAAGAGAAGTGAACAATTTAAAACATCTATGATACGGGCCTTCGTCCATATGAGTATGTAGTATTGATTTGCGCGACGAAATTAGCAATTATTCTCATTACTTTGACTCAATTTTTGAGTTAAATTTTATACTAAATGGTATAATAATGAGTTAATTCTATTAAAGATGAATTAAAATAAATAAGAATTAGAAAATCAAAATCATTTGCTAATTTTGTTGCCGTATTTATCCTATATAATGATACCATTTATTAATTTAATCATAGGAATAGTCCTTGTTGGAATTCTTTCTTTTGAAACAGGTTTACGAGCCGATTTTAGCAGAATTCTACAGAGTGACTGTATACAGCTTCTTCCAGATCAGGTATTTCAACCCGATAAAGGCGATACCAAATTCGTAAAGAATAAGGTACTAACCTGGATGTATATTGACCTTGATAATTCATCATCAGGTCATAATTCTTACCAGTCCTTTAGCCACAACTTATCCGGTTATATTTGTATCAGACAAAGAATTTTTCAAAATACTACTTACTTTTATCTTCTTCCTTCCGAACTTGATCTGCCTCCTCCATTACCACATTCAATATTTAGCTGAATCCATACAACTACTAATCAGAAAACCTTACAAGGTAATTCATCATAAGTACGTGGTTAAATACCACATTGACGTTGCTTTTGAGTTTTGCATGAATTTTAATTATGGTTATTTATTTCATTGAATTTATAAATTTTTATAGAAATGAGCAGAGATGAAGAATTGGCGCAAATTGCGGCTAACGATACACAGAATTACAGTATCCGAAAACAGGCTTTGGATGATATCAAGGATAAACATTTACTCAATTACCTGGCTAAAAATGCAAAAGATGATTGGATCAGGCTTGAATCGGCCATTCAAACGAAAAACTCCGGAATACTTAAGGAACTTACAAAACACACTGATGAACGAATACGACTGGAAGCGGCAATTGAACTTAACGATCAGGAAGTGCTGGCAGGTATTGTCATAAACAGTGGTGAGGATTTACACCGTGATATAGCACTGAATTATATTACTTCCAAAGATCAGTTACGTACTATTGTTGAAAAAAGCACCAGAGAACAGGAGAAAGCAGAAGCAGCTGTTCGTTTGGGAGATAAAGAAGTATGTAAATCGCTTGTTGCTGAGATAAAAAATGAAGATATACTTCTCCGCATGGCAAAATTTATAAACGATTATACTTTGTTCGCTGAAATATCCGGGAAGACAACCAATTCACGAATTAAAAAAATAGCAGGTGAGGGCCTTGAAGAATTGAAACCGGGATCTGTTTCTGAAATCGATTAATAATATGGAGGGATTTATCCTGAACGGGTAATAATTATTTTTATTTTTTACAACGGAAGTTTATTAATACTCTCGATGCTAAGATTCCTGTAAAAAATTTCTGCACCTTCCGATTGAAGCTGGATTTTTCCACTAAGTAGAGGCTCAAATGTATTATTAATCCATTGCCGGAGATTTTTGGCTCTAAGAACGACTTTGTTGTTGATTACATGCATGGATTCATCATTATACACATATAAGTCGACATAATTCCATTCACCTATTGGATTTTCGTAATCGCCGGAAGCCTTGACTGTATATAAGGCCTCATTCACATGAACCGTAGACCCTTCTTCGTCGTAATGATACCATGATGATGTAGCTGGTTGATCGATGGTTGCATTTATTTCAGCATATACATCATCTACCCTCACAAAATCGCCTAAACTGCCATTCTTTATTTCCAGTTCGAATGAGCGCATCCAATAGGTCCAGAATGCTCCGTATTCTCCTACAGAATGATAGCACAAACCTGAATTTTTAGGTAGATCTTCTCTTGGCGGATGCTGGAGTGTTCCCCATTTATATTCAAGATGAAAATGATAATTTTCATACTCCTCTTTGGTTATCAGACCTCCCCATATATAACCTGAAATTCTGATTGCAGGTCCTCCATCTTCCTCTACAACCGAAAAAATGTTCATCGGATCATTATTCAGCCCAAATGCTTCGGTATAAATTCCGGATGAATTTCGGTTGAGTAGGGGTACTTCTTGTGAAGGATCGGGTATACCCAGGTATGTATCCCACCCCGACAGATCAGTTCCATTAAATAGTTTGGTTGCTTCAGTATCTTTATCGCAGGTTTGAATAAGAATCCATAGGATTGCCAAGAGGCCAATTCGTATTGAGAAGCAGAATAACCGAAAAATATTGTCTCCGACTAACACTACAGATCGTATCATATTTCTTGAACTTCCCAGGCAAGTATGTTTACAAGTTATTTTACTCATCCTTATTTCCGTGCTTCTGAAGCTTAATATCCACAGGAACAATTGCTACAAGGCATCCTTTTGGCATATTAAGGAGTTCATTTTCCACTTTTTTATAAAATGCCTTCAGTTTATCGGTTCTGTCAATAATTTCAATAGTAACCGGTAATTTTTCCGTAAGTTCCCAGAATTTTGAAGAATTGATCTTGCTGCTTAATCCGAAGCCCATTATTCCCCTGTATACAGTAATCCCTGATATACCTTCCTCTTTTGCTGCGTGAACAATAAATTCATACAGGGCTTTTGATCCGATTCTGTCGGTGGTGCTTGCATATATTTTTAGAATGCTGAATTCGGAAGTATTCATTTTATAACAAATTTGAAGTTACATAACCCAGGAACACTGCAACAAAACCCAGTGTAACGCTAAGTCCGGTATAAAGCAGAACGGAAGCAATCTGGCCGGAGTGTAGCAACATCAGATTTTCGCTTGTAAATGTGGAAAAGGTAGTAAAACCACCACATAATCCCACCATCAGGAACATACGCCATTCCACGGTAAGGATAGCACTTTTATCAGCAATGCCGGCAAGAAAGCCGATAAGAAAACTGCCAATAATATTAACCAGTAAAGTCCCAACCGGAATCGATAAAATATCAATTGACAGGTTGAGTTTAGATACAAAATAACTGGACACACTGCCTATAAAACCACCCAAACCTATCAAAAGAATATTTTTTAGTATAATAAGCTAGTAATTAATCACCCTAAAATACTCTATATTTTTCAAGTATGAAAAATTGATCTTCAACATTACAATTTCAGAAAGTTTTTAAGCTTGCAGGTAATTGTAAAATTTAAGAGGCGCCTGTTGAAATTGGCTTATATATTTCTGGATACTTCAGCTGGAATCTAATCGAAAAATAGTTGGATAAATTTTTATTATGAGAATATTCTCATTATATTTACATAAAATTTCACTATGCCGCGACGAAGAAGATTGAGAAAAGTAGTTGCTCCTCCCGGGTTTGGAGGATACAGACCTTACGGCACAAGTAATGGATCAAAGGGTTATGTGGAACTATTATATGAAGAATATGAATCCATTAAACTCGCCGATTATGATCTGATGAATCACCAGGAAGCTTCGAGTTTAATGGGTATTTCCCGAGCGACTTTTGCCAGAATATATGAGAGTGCCCGGAGAAAAATTGCTCAAGCCCTTGTCGAGACGAAAGAAATAAAAACAGTATATGGTAATGCAAGGTTAGATAAAAGCTGGTTTCTCTGTGATAATTGTAATGCCAGATTTTCATTGCCCCCTGAATTGATTGAATATAATTGCCCTATATGTAAATCTTTGCACATCGATTCTATAAAAAAATAATTTATGAAAACAGTTATTACATCAACCGGAAAAGATACCAATTCACAATTTGATAAAAGGTTTGGCCGTGCTGCATGGTTTTGCCTGTATGATGAAGATACAGGTCAGACAAATTTTATCGAGAATGAAAACAAGAATATCAATGGAGGTGCCGGGACAAAATCTGTCGAAAAAATGGTTGAATTCCAGGTGAAAAAAATCATTTCAGGTGATTTTGGTCCTAAGGCAAAAGATTTACTAAATAAATTTAATATCCAGATGGTAATCATCCAGGAGGACAATAACACAGTACTTGATATTATAAATAGAATGAAAACCTGATGAAAAATGCCAAAACTCGATAAAACAGGTCCATTAGGGAAAGGTTCCAAAAATGGCAGGAAATTAGGCTTATGTAAAGAAGATGATGATGATCAACAAGTGAAGAAATTGGGTAAGGGTCTGGGATTGAGAAGAAAAAGCGGAGGCGGAAAAGGCCGAGGGAAAAGACTTAAAAGTAATTTACCATAAAAAAGGAGGTTATTATGCCAGGATTTGACAGAACTGGTCCTGAGGGAAAAGGTTCCCGTACAGGAAGGGGATTAGGAAAATGTAATCCCAATAACAAATCGGACGATACCGATACCCGGGAAGATAATGTAACAGGCAGACTGGGAAGAGCATTTGGCCGGGGTCGGGGGCTTGGAAGAGGAATGGGCAGAGGTCGAAGATAATTCGCTGAACGTTCATAAATGTATTCCTGATAATCGCATTTTATAATGAAATGCGATTATTTAATTGATTTATCTGATATAATATGCTGCTAACTTATATTATTATAGCAATACTTATTGGAAGTGCAGGAAGTGTGTCACTGGCTGGTCTTCTTCTATTATTGAAAGAAGATAAACTGCAAAAAACAGCAACTTATCTCGTATCGCTTGCAGGTGGCACTTTGCTGGGAGCAGCTTTTCTGGGTATGATGCCCAAAGCGATCAATCTGCTGACCGGCAGCATTATTTTACAGATTACGCTGGTTGGCATCGTGGTATTTTTTCTTATTGAAAAAATAATTCTTTGGCGTACATGCTATAATAAGGAATGTGAGCGCCATCAGAATGCATCTGCACCTTTAATTCTTATCGGGGATGCCTTTCATAATTTTATCGATGGAATTGTAATAGCTTCTGCATTTGTTACATCAATTAATTTTGGAATTCTGGCTACAATAGCAGTATTTGCTCATGAAATTCCCCAGGAACTGGCCGATTTTGGAGTATTAATAAAAAACGGTTATTCAGGAAAAAAGGCATTCTGCTACAATATGATTTCAGGTCTCACTGCTATTCCAGCGGGGATTCTTGCCTATTATTACCTCAGTTCTACTAATCAACTTATACCCTATGTACTCGCATTCTCAGCAGCCAGCTTTATATATATTGCTCTTGCCGGCCTGGTGCCGCAGATGCATAAAAAAACACAACTAAAGGATTCCATTATTCAATTTATACTTATCATTCTGGGAATTTTAATTATTTACTTCTTAAAAGAAATATAATATGAATAAAATCATTGCAATACCAACAACAAACGAAGTTCTTGATGAACACTTCGGGCATTCAAGTCAGTTCACAATATTCGAGATTGACAGTAAAAGTATTCTGAATCAAAAGACCATCGATGCTCCATCCCATCAACCCGGATTATTACCTCCGTTTCTGGCAGAAATGGGCGTCAGTGACGTTATTGCAGGAGGGATAGGGCAGCGGGCTATTCAGATTTTTAACCAGTACAAAATAAATGTATATGCTGGTGCCCCAAAACAGGTAGCCAAAGAACTTGTCGAAGGATTTATTGCTAATACCCTGGAATTTGTGGCAAATTACTGCGATCATTAGTCATGCGTTACGAGTGTTACTTCTGCCATATGAAAACAGTTGAAAAACTGATCGAAAAATTCAAACCTGATGCCGTCCATGCTGAAGCTTTTGTATTATTAATTCATGAGTTATTGTATCATAACTGGCAGTTAGCAAATCCTTTTCTGGCAACTCGTATTCATCGTCTGGCAAAAGAAAAACTCAAGCATGATAATTTATATCTTGAAGAAAAACATTATGCAAACCAGCTTTTATTAGGGCAGTATCATAGTTGGAAAAACCAGGTCGCTCAAAGCAATAATCCATTGCAGATGGCCACAAAACTGGCCGTTATTGGTAATATTATCGATTATGGAGCCCATAGTGTAAACGGTGATATAACAAAACAGGTTAATTCTCTTCTATCAAAGGATCTGAAGATTGATGAGACATCCGAATTAATTCACAGGATCAAACAGGCAGAGACAGTATTTTACATTGGAGACAATGCCGGGGAAATTGTATTCGATAAACTTTTTATCGAAACTTTGCAACATCCTAATGTGGTATATGCTGTAAGGGGTAAGCCTGTGCTAAATGATGTTACCCTGTATGATGCAAAAGAAACAGGTCTCGATGAAATATGTCCTATTATCTCCAGTGGTTCCGATGCTCCTTCCACTATACTTGAATATTGTTCCAAAGAATTTATTAGCCAGTTTCATGCTGCTGACCTGATTATTGCAAAAGGTCAGGGCAATTTCGAAGGCTTATTGCATTGCAATCGAAACAATGTATTCTTCCTGTTAATTACAAAATGCAAGCCAATTGCAGAATTGCTTGGAGTTCGTGCAGGTGATATGGTTGTGAAAGAATTAAATTCCAACAATTATGCCCTTTAAAATAGCCATAGCAAGCGGAAAAGGAGGTACAGGTAAAACAACATTTGCAGTAAATCTATACTGGTTTTTAGCTAATAAATATAGTTCCAGTATTAAGCTGGTTGATTGTGATGTGGAAGAACCTAATGATATCATTTTTTTCCCGGAGGCTGAAATTAAAGAAGAAAAAGTCGTATTTCAGGACATACCTGAAATAGTACTTAAGCAATGTACATTTTGCCGAAAGTGTGCTGAGTATTGTGAATTTAATGCTATAGTTGTAATACCACCTGCCCGTTTTGCTGAAGTAAATAAAAGCTTATGTCATTCTTGTGGTGCCTGCCTGGAAGCTTGTAATGATAATGCCATAAAAGAAAAGAAAGAACCTATCGGATCCATTAACTATTATAGAATTAATAGGGGTAACGGTATAAAAGAGGGTATCTTAAAGATTGGTTCTGTTATGCAAACCATGATGATCAGAGAACTGAAAAAATCCGTTTCATCCAATAATGAAATCATCATCTTCGACGCACCTCCCGGAACCAGTTGCCCGGTTGTTGAAACTGTTGCCGATGCCGATTATGTTATTCTTGTTACAGAGCCTACGCCATTTGGATTGTATGACCTGCAACTTTCTGTCGATCTTTTGAACGATATGAAAAAACCTTTTGGAGTGATTATTAATAAGGCAGGTATGGGAGATGATCAGGTTTACAATTACCTGAAGGAAGAAGGTCTCACATTACTGGGTGAAATACCTTTTTCAAGGGAATATGCGGTAAAATATGCTAAGGGTGAACTTTTAAACGATATTCCTGATATCATAGATGAGAACTTCCGAATCATAGCCGGCGAGTTGGAAAACAGATTGATACAGTATGAAGGAAATAACTATTTTAAGTGGTAAGGGGGGAACAGGCAAAACCAGTATAACGGCTGCTCTGGCTTCAGTAGCCGAACATGCTGTTCTGTGCGATAGTGATGTCGATGCAGCAGATTTGCATCTTCTGCTTCATCCACAAAAAAAAGAAGAATATACATTTTCAGGTGGATGGATTGTTCAAATTGATCAGGCAAAGTGTTCCTTGTGCAAAACCTGTCTGGAATTATGCAGGTATGGGGCCATACATTATAGCCGCGATGGGCAATTAGAAATTAATCCTTTTCAGTGCGAAGGTTGCAGGTTGTGTGAAAAGAAATGCCCTGCTAATGCCATTACATCGATCCGGAATAACAACAATTACTGGTATGTTTCCGAAACACGTTTTGGAATTATGGTTCATGCCAAAATGAGTCCTGGAGAAGAGAATTCGGGGAAGCTGGTCTCGCGGATACGTATCAGAGCGAGAGAAATTGCCACGGATGACAATTTACAATATATCATAAATGATGGTCCTCCGGGAATAGGTTGTACTGCCATTTCATCGCTAACAGGTTCCCATGCAGTTTTAATGGTAACTGAGCCAACAAAGTCAGGATTGCACGATTTGAAAAGACTGGTGGAACTGATTGCAGGCTTTTCCATTCCAGCTTATGCAGTAATTAATAAATATGATATTGACCTGGAATTATCGTCAGAGATTGAGTCTTATTTAAAGGATAATACCATTCCATTATTGGAGAAGATTCCCTTTACACCGGATGTAATTAAAGCCATGATAGAAGGAAAAACAATAACGGAATACAAACCTGATTCAGAAATAACTAAATGCATTAAAAAAATTTGGGAAATGATAAAGTAATTGGAAAATGGTTTTACCAATTATTGCATATGGTTTTAGTGTGTTACGAAAGAAGTGTAATACTATTTCTTCCGAATTAGGCGGATTTGATCCATTGATTCAGGATCTGTGGGAAACGCTTGAAATATCGGGTGGAGTTGGTCTTGCTGCGCCTCAGGTGAATTCCAATTGGAAAGCATTTGTTGTGAATAGCAAATTAATGTATGAGGGTATGAATGAAAGAGATAAAAAATCCTATTTTCCGGATGATGAAGGCATTATCGAAACATTTTGTAATGCTAAAATTATCGCTGAGTCTGAAATTACGTGGAGTGAATTTGAAAGTTGCCTGAGTATACCGGGAATAACGGAACAGGTTGAGCGTCCCTGGAAAATTACTGTTGAATATCAGAACAGAGATTTAAAACAACATAAGCGGCAATTCTCAGGATATACGGCAAGGATTATTCAGCATGAATATGACCATACCCTTGGCGTGCTATTTATCGATCATTTATCGGCATTAAAGAAGCGCATGTTAAAATCGAAGCTGGATAAAATAGTAAAAGGTAAAACCAAAACCGATTATAAAATTACCTACTGGAAAAAATCGATGCATTAATCGAATATGGTGTATCTATTGAATACTAAATTTATGAGTGTGGAAAGAAATGTATTTGAACCTGTTCCTTCCCGAAGACTTGGGAAAAGCCTGGGAGTAAATAATATACCTCATAAGGTTTGTACCTACTCATGTTTGTATTGTCAGGTAGGTAAAGCTGATAAAATGCAGCTAAACAGACAGGTGTTTTACACACCGGAAAAACTGATCAAAGAAGTTGAAAAAACTTTACGGGCTATTTCTGATTCAGACGAATATTCTAATTATATTGCTATTGTTCCTGATGGTGAACCAACATTGGATATCAATTTGGGAATTCTGATCGAAAAACTGAAAGCTACTAATATTCCGGTAGCAGTTATTACGAATGCATCTTTGCTATATTTATCCGATGTGCAGAATGATTTATCCAGAGCTGACTATGTATCCTTAAAAGTCGATACGGTTAATTCTTCCTGCTGGAAGAAAATGCATCATCCTGTTAAATCACTTGAATTATCAACCGTCCTATTGAGAATTGAACAGTTCGCTAGAAATTTTACCGGAAAACTTGTGACTGAAACTATGGTGGTGAAAAATTATAACGATTCTGACATAGAGTTGAATAACCTGTCATCCTTTATTCATAGCATCGAACCATCAGTTGCCTACCTGGTAATTCCAACACGGCCTCCGGCATATGAAGGTGTTCTACAACCCGATACTAAAACCATAACAAAGGCATACCATATTTTTTCTGATTCAGATACTCAGGTTGAACTTTTAACCGGATATGAAGGAAATGCTTTTTCTTCGACTGGCAAACCGAAAGAAGATATTTTTTCAATAACTGCGATTCACCCAATGCAGGAGAAAGCGTTGGAAGAATTATTACATAAAACAGATACGGAATTTGCTGTTGTGGATGCTATGTTAAACAAGGGATTATTAAATAAAATCAATTATCTCGGTAATATTTACTATACAAGCAATTTTGATCAAAAACGACCGGCTCATGAAAACTAATTGTTTGCTGTATTTTTCTTTTCTTGGTGTTTTTGTAGCAATAAACTTTTTGAATTGTAGTAACGATGATGGAGAAGTTATATCGGATCCGCCGATGATCAGTTATACACAGCAAGATGTAAGTACATATGGAGGGAATGATGGGTCAATTGATATAACTGTTACAGGGGGTTTCTCTCCCTATGTATATCAATGGTCGAATGGTGCCGAAACAGAGGATATTTTTAATTTAACAGCCGGAACTTATACAGTTACGGTTATCGATGCTGCTGACCAATTGGCTACTGATAGTATTACCATCACAGAACCTCATCCTGATTCTGTTATTCTTCAGTTTACCATTATACATCCCTTAGCTGCAGGGGCTCACAACGGAGCTATTGACTTAACTGTTACCGGTGGTGTTCTCCCCTATACCTATATCTGGTCTAACGGATCAAGGGAAGAAGATATCACTGATCTTACGGCCGGTAAATATTCAGTTACAGTTACCGATCAGCTAAGTACCAATAAAACAGATTCTGTTCTACTTATCGATGAAATGTTGGAGGATATTGATGGCAATTTATATCCTGTTATTAAAATAGGAGATCAATACTGGATGCAGGAAAATCTGCGGGTTACCCAGTCACCGGAAGGCACATCAATAACGAGTTATGCTTATAACAATGATCTTGAAAATGTTTCTACATACGGCAGGTTGTACGACTGGAATGCTGTAATGAATGGCTCAATAACGGAAAAAGCACAAGGAATTTGTCCTTGTGGCTGGCATATTCCCTCCGATTCCGAGTGGAAAACTCTTGAAATAAATCTTGGGATGACTCCAGCTGAAGCTGATATGGAAAATACATGGAGAGGAAGTCTTGTAGGTACAAAACTAAAAGCAGGAGGGGAGTCAGGATATGAAGCCTTACTTTCAGGTCGCCGATCCGATGGTGGGTTTTACAGTCTGCTGGAACAATTTGAATACATGTGGACATCTACGGAATATGGATTGTATGCCTGGCGACGTTGCCTTGATATCAGTTCTGATGAAATTGGGAGGTGGAATACATTTCCTAAAACTTATGCTTTTTCAGTACGATGCATTAAAGATGAATAAAAAGGTAAAAAACGGAAGCTATGAAGCCCAAGCTATTTACAATTATATTGATAATGATTTTCATTGCTTGTGAAAACAACAAGGAAAATTCATCTGAGGGAAATCCTGATCAGCTACTTAATTTTGAATCCCTGGTAGCTGAAGATGATTCACTAAATGCTGGTGAATCGACCCTTGTAAGGGCAAATGCCACTGGTTATCAATTGAGCTATAACTGGTCGGCCAGTGCCGGAGATTTGCTGGGAACAGGCAACGAGGTTATTTATGCTGCTTCTCCCTGTCATGCAGGTAATAATGAAATTACATGTACAGTAAGGGATGGTCACGATCAATCACAAACTAAATCCATTATAATTGTTATACTCTAGGATAATAGTATGGGTGGCAGTAATACAAATAGGCTGCCAATGCAGATTACCGGCTCAATGTCTTTCATCGGTAAGTCCTGTAGGAGGAACTAGCAATCTGATGGTGCAGGAAAAAAATACCCTGCATGTTATTGGTTTTTACAAATTTAACTATGGAAATCAATATTTTGAAAGAGACCATCATGCTGATTTCGACCTGATAAAAGCAGCGAATTACAACTATGTTGGAAGTATATTAGGCTATGGGATTACTGAAAAAGTGACTCTTGAATCGGAATTCGGTTATTTTATTAATAAGACCCAGGTATATAATATAGAACCTTTATATACTCTAAGAGGATATGGTTTTTCAAATGCTATTGTATCATTAAAATCCGGACTTTATAGTAATCATTTCAAACGTGTTTATTTCACAGCAAGTTTAGGTGCTAAAATTCCTTTTTCAACAAGACCTAAAGTAATTGACGGAGTTGAGCTTCCTATCGAATTACAGCCTACCATAGGGGCTTACGGAATGGTTATTCAATCATTTTTTGTTAAAGAAAATTCCGGAAAAGGATTACGGTATTTTGTAACCAACCGGGTCGAAGTCAATTTTCCTAATAAACAAGATTATCATCAGGGAACAGCAGTATTTACCTCTTTTTTTATATCGAAACATATTATGTCGCCAAAGATAAAAGGTGACTGGACAGTCATACTACAAGTAAGAAACGAATTCAGAGCACGCGATAAAAGGGGATGTTGTTTTCGTGAATCAACGGGAGGTACCCTATTTTATATTTCACCACAAATCAACTATAGCATTAAAGAAAAATGGAATATATCGACTCTTTTTGAAATACCCTGCTATCAGTATTTCAACGGGACTCAGCTGGGAACCCGTTTTGGAATTACATGTAGTGTGTCAAGAATGATTAATCTGGTTAAATGATTAAAAAACAATTTGTATTCTGCCTATGATAATCTGATAATCTAGTAATTTGAATTGTGCTATTTTTGTCAGCGAAGCTGTACTATATTTTCTTTATTTACCCGAAAATCCATGCCGTCAACTGAGAACTTTCAACTACCCGATTACCAGTTAATTGATTGTGGAAATTTTGAGAAAATTGAACGTTTTGGACCCTATTACCTGATAAGGCCGGAGTCACAGGCTTTGTGGAACAAACGACTGGACGAAAAACAATGGAAAGAATTGGCTCATGCACATTTCCGGTGCGAACAGAAAAAGTCTTCGTATCGTTCAGCAGAACCTGGGAACGAAGGTTGGAGTTATACTAAAAAAATGCCGGACAGCTGGATTATTTCGTGTCCGTTGCCGCAGGGAAATTTTAAAATGAAATTATCCCTCTCCTCATTCGGGCATGTGGGTATTTTTCCTGAACAGGTTTCAAACTGGCTTTATATTTATGATTCAATAATAAAGAATAAGATAAAAAGTCCGCGCATACTCAATGCCTTCGCCTATACGGGTGGAGCTTCATTAGCCGCAAGAATAGCAGGAGCCGAGGTTACTCACCTGGATGCTGTTAAACAATTGACTTCAAGAGGCAGGGAAAATATGCAACTCAATAAATTAGACGATATTCGCTGGATTGTTGACGATGCCTTGAAATTTCTAAAACGTGAAGTAAAACGAGGCAAGACTTATAATGGCATTATACTCGATCCTCCTGCTTATGGCAATGGTCCGAAAGGGGAGAGGTGGATACTGGATGAAGGAATAAACGAGCTTCTGACATTATGTTCAAAAATTATTGAACCTGTAGGTAGTTTCTTCGTTCTTAATCTTTACTCACAGGGGTATTCACCATTAATTGCCAGCAATCTGGTTGAATCGCACTTTATGTTCAGGGATAAGGAGTTCGGAGAATTATATCTTTCGTCGGAATCGGATATCAATTTACCCCAGGGCGTATTTGTGCGCTTCAGAAATTGAAATACTGATTAAAAATGAAATACACCTTGAAACATACTTCTACTTTACTCGAAGCGGTAATGGAAATTTATAAGGGTATTTCAAAACAAAAGGCAAAGCAGCTTATAGGATATTCGGAGTTTTTGCTAAGTGGCAAGAAAATTGACCGGCATCCAAAACAAATACTGGAAGCCGGTAATGAACTGGAAATAACTCATCTTGAAAAAAACAAAGATCAAAACAGGATTCCTGACAAAAGAACACCGGTAGTTATCTGTTTCGAAGATCCCTATTTGGTTATTGCTTTAAAGCCTGCAGGCATATTATCTTGTGGTAACAGAGATCAGGCAATAAACAACTCATATCATAAGGTCCTGGAAAATTTTCTTTCCGACCGGGAAAATAAAAAGATCAGATTATGGGTAATTCATCGTCTCGACAGGGAAGTTGAGGGACTCATTATGTTTGCCAAATCCGAAAGAATACAATATCAGATAAAGGCTATGTGGACGGAGGTTACTAAAAAATACCTGGCTCTTACCGAAAAAAAACCTGAACCACCTGAGGGAATTATTGAGAACTGGCTGATTGATACTTCCATGCAAAAAGTTATCGCTTCCGACAGGGAGGTTGAAGAGAGCAAATTTGCCAGGACAGAATATTCCTATATCAGGGCGGAGAAGAATTATCATCTTTTAGAAGTTACACTTCATACGGGGAGGAAAAACCAGATACGTTTGCATCTGGCAGGTATCCATTGTCCTATTGTCGGCGACCGTAAATACGGTGCCGATGCTTCCATTGTGCGACAGATCCGTCTGGCAGCCTATAGGCTCGAATTTAATCATCCGCTTACCCACAAAGTAGTGTCGGTGAAGTACAAACTCCCAAAAAGGTTCTATCGGCCTTCGCAGGATAGTGATGAAAAATATAAAATTCTCTAACCCATTTTTTTCGCTCTATGATTAAAATAACCGATACTCTTTCCAGCAGGCAAAATCAGAAGGTAAAAGCCTTATTGCAGTTGCAGAAACATAGTGAAAGACTCAAACAGTATATTTTTATTATCGAGGGGATCAAAGAAATTGAGAAGGCTATTGGAGCCGGTTATCATTTTGAGGCGGTCTTCTTTACTCCGCGATTGATTGAAGAGGATAACATAGAAACTCTCTTTGGAAGTAGCTTACCAAAACAGATTTACCGCGTTAGTGAAGATGTTTACAGTAAAATAGCCTACCGTGAAAATTCAGGTGGAGTTGTTGTTCTTGCAAAACCGAAATTACACGAATTGAATTTACTTACCTCCAATCTTTCCGGAAATCCTTTGTTGCTTGTTATTGACGGAGTTGAAAAACCGGGAAATATAGGGGCGATTTATCGGACCGCCGATGCAGCCGGGATCGATGGAATTATACTTTGTGATTCGAAAACCGATCTGTACAATCCTAATGTTATCCGGGCTTCACTGGGTTGTGTATTTATAGTACCAACTGCGCTTTCTGACGGTTCCATGGCTATTGAATGGCTGAAGCATCAGAAAATAAGCATATTCTCAACTTGCCTTCAGGAAGCAGTTTCCTACCATACTGTCGATTTTACCAAACCTTCGGCTATTGTAATGGGGACAGAAGCTACGGGCATTTCCAGGGAATGGCTTAATACCTTAGGTACCCACATAATTATTCCTATGCGAGGGGCAGCAGATTCAATGAATGTATCTGCATCGGCAGCTGTAATCATTTTTGAAGCTTGCAGACAGAGAAAATTTTTATAGGATTTTTAATGAAGAATTAAAACGTTGAAAACTAAAATAAAAAACCCGCATACAGCGGGTTCTTTAATTGAGTCCATGTCTTGTTGTAGCAATTGATGGAACTTTATTCCTTCACCATTAATTTCACATATTCTTCCCCGGTCTCCATATAGAAGGTAACCATATAGGCTCCCTCTTGAAGCATATTGGTATTAATTATCTGCTGATTCTGACTTTTAATTTCAGCTATGAGCATTGTTTGTCCAATAATATTAGTGAAAACAATCCGGTTAAGCGAAGCTGCATTATCAATGATAACAGCATTGTTAAACGGATTAGGATAAATGTTCAATGCACCTGTTAAATGGTCTACAGAAGTAATATATTCTTCAAATTCAACACTCACGGATGCATCGCCTGATAAGTTTTCCAGTGTGTATAATTCTTCTGTATTACCCGAAACAACAACACCATCAACTCTCCATTCTTTAACACTGTATCCGGTATTGGGGCTAGCAATGAAAGCTATGTTTTTTCCTTCCTCAACTATATCACCCGAAGTGATCCCAATACCGTCTACTAATGCAGCCAGGCTTCCATTTCCTCCCACTACATTAAAGTCTACTGTAAATAATCCGGTAGCATTTCCATAAATAACAAAAGGTAATCCCTGAGGAGTGCCTGTTCCGCTATCATTCATATCTATCCAGGTCGTTGAACCAACATTGTATTGTAAGGCATTTCCCGTTGTTGTCTCACCAAAAATGGTAATGGGGGGGGCATAGGGACCGAATGCCAATGAACCAGTAGTTATTACTTCAATCCAGTATGTACCTTCTTCTAATACAAGTGGTGTTCCAAGTAATGCATGAATCATCATTATGGGCCGATCAGAATTTAACAAATCAGTCTCGAGAGCTCTATACACTCCCGTCCAGGATGTATTAGTTAAAATATTTGTTGATAAATCCCCATAAATCACTGTTCCTCCGTCGTTCGGAGCTGCATCCCATATTTGCATCCTTAAATCATTAATAGTAGAACTTTCTGTTGATCCTGCTTGATAGCCATAGAAAACTAATGATTCTATTGTCCAATAAGAGTTAGCAGGTATTGTGAATTCATCAGCGATAGTATAATCTGGAATATAAAAACTGAATCCGATAGTACCCATACTTAATGAAGTATTAGCTAATGCCGAAACACCATAGCCGTTGAATCCACTTACAGGGTTTGTTACAAAGCCACCAATACCTGAACCTCCAGCTTCAATACCATTATTAAATAATTCTGTATCAGAATCTCGCTCAAATTCAACAGTAACTGTGACTGCTTCTGTGAGGTTTTCGAGAGTGTAGGTGAGTTCTGTATGGTCAGTAACAACAGCAGCATTAACTATCCATTCTTTCACCTTGAAACCAATAACAGGGTGGGCAGTGAATTCAATATTCTTAGCTTCCTCAACAACATCTCCTGAAGTAATATCGATTCCATCGACTTTTGCTGACAGACTTCCATTTGCCCCCTCGACATTAAAGCTAACAGAGAAGTAACTTGTTGAATGTCCATAAATGATAAATGGAAAACCCTGGGGAGTTCCGGTACCACTATCTGTAAAATCATTCCATACACCACTGCTATTTTGCAGTGCATTCCCGGTTGTTGTTACCCCTACAATGGCAATTGGATTGGCCCAGGGGCCGGAAGCCAATGTTCCTCCGGCTGAATATTCAACCCAATAGTTTCCTGCAGGCAATTCCAGAGGCGTACCCATTTCGACACGTAATCCCATAATCGGACGGTTCTCATCAGCAGTTGTCTCCGATACTCTGTAAACACCCGTCCAGTATGCTTCATCAAGGACATTGGTTACCAAGTCGCCATATGATACGGTTCCACCTGCATTGGGAGCTCCTCCAGACCATATTTGCAATCTTAAATCATCGATGGTTGGAATGGTAGTTGATCCGGTCTGATAGCCAAATACTATAATCGAATCAATTGTCCAGATAGTATTGGCTGGAACTGTAAAATCATCGGCAACAGAGTAAGTACTTGTAATCTGAAAACCAGCTCCAAATGTGTTAAGACCCAGTGTTGTAAATAAGGTTGAATAATCAGAACCGCCGGGTCCTGCACCGGGATCTGTTACAAATCCTCCAATACCTGAACCACCTGCAACAATGCCGTTGTTATATATTTCTCCGTCAATACTTTTATCAATAAAGTTATTTACTGGAGATGTAAATACGGGTAATATATCCATTTCGGATGAAATGGATACTGTTTCAGAAACTTCACGATCATTTGTTTTTTGAGCAAAACCAGAGAGTAAAGAAAAGTTAACCAACAACAGTAAAAATAATTTTTTCATAAGATAAGTTTTTAATTTATTGTAAAATTTGATAATGTTGACTTTAATAAATTTATAATAAATAATTATCTTATGCTCTAATTATTAACAAAGAGTTGGTCCATTCAATTCTGATTATATCAGTTTTTCGCTATAGCGTTGGGATTTATAATTAATATATAAAAATTAAATTGTTGAAACTTTGTTGTTAGTTATTCGGAAACCTGGCTTGATCTAATATTTTTTTATTAAACTTGAATGATTTTCTTTTAAAATGCAGAATAACTTATAGAAATTAAAGTCTTAAATATTAACCAAACTTAAAATTACGATGAATAAATCTTTATTGATTTTGATTGTTCTGGCAATCTTTTTCTACTGCTGTTCTAATAAAAATACCATAGAACATAATTCATACTCTTTTGAACCTATTCCTTTTAAGCTGGAGGACGATGGTAAGTGGGGCTTTATTGATTTTGAAGGGAATATAATAATTGACCCAAAGTATGAAAATAAACCTACCTACTTTAAAGAGGGTTATGCAATAGTTAGTGATGATACGGCATACTATTTTATTTCTACTATAGGAGATACGGTTGGATCCTACTATAAAAGTGCTCAACTATTCTGCGAAGGTTTGGCATTGATCAAAGACAAAGAAAGAGAATTATACTTTATTGATTCTACCGGCGCACTACTTTTTAAGGTCGACACTATAGCAAACGATGATCTGACAGAATGTAGTTCTTTTAAAAATGGACGGGCTTTAATTAAAATTTTGAAAAGTAAATATGGATTTATAAATAATAAGGGAAATATCGTTATTAAACCAAAATATTTCGAAGCCCAAGAATTTTACGAAGGGTTAGCTTACGTGGAACTGGTGAATGAAGATGAAGATGAAGATGATGAGGATGTAAAAGTTGAAAAATTTTTCATTGATACAACGGGTAAAATCGCTATTAAGCTTGATTCTGAAATTGAATGGGTGCATAATTTTAATGAGGGAATGGCAGCTTTTAAGGATACTGCCGGTTGTGGTTTTATGAACAGTAAAGGTAAGATAGTGATTCCTCAGCATAAGAACTGGCAGGATCTGACAAACTACGTTAATGGCTATGCTGCTTATCAATGTGGAGGAGACTGGGGAGTGATAGATAGCACGGGCACCAAAGTGTTAAGCTCTGTTTACGAACGTCCGCCTGCCTTTTACAATGGACAGGCCATAATTAAAGAAAACAATAAGTATGGAGTAATTAATTTAAAAGGAGAAAAAGTAATTAAGTGCTCCTATCATCATATTTCCTATCCTTTATTTAACGACAGATATTTTGCCAAAGACGGTAAATACTATGTGATGATTGATCCTGCAGGAAAACAATTGAGTGAGATAGAATTTTCGAGAATTGACCTGATTCCGTTGCTGCGCTTTAGTTTTATCCCAGGTTATATTGTCGTTGGCGAAAATTTGGGAATCAGTGTGAGTTTACTTGAGGGTGATTCAGAGGAGAACGAAGATTTTTATGACAATGTCAACGATGAATTAACAAAACTATATAGTAACTAAAAATACAACCAACCATAAATTTCGATAATCATGAAAGTAACTAGTTATATATCACTGATCATTGTTTCGTTAGTGCTATTGCAGTGTGGTAAGCAACCTGCATTTGATTCACTTGTCCCATACCAGGATAAAGAAAACTCATACTGGGGATATATTGATTTTAATGGAAAAATAAAAATCGATCCTTCGTTTAAAAATTTACCTGGTTTATTTTATGAAGGCTATGCTTTAATAGCTTCTTCAGACGGAAGTATTGATTATATAAACAAAACAGGGAATGAATACGAAAGAAATTATATCGAGGCCACTGATTTTCAGGAAGGAGTTGCATTTGCAGTTAAAGACGATGAGTATCCCTGTATGCTTGATTCTAAACTGGAAGAAGTCAAGGTATTAGAGAAGGTTGATAAAATCAATATTCCAAGTGAAGGATTAATCTGTTTCAAAAATACCAGGGGGAAGTGGGGGTACATGAATAAAGAATTCGATATAATAATTAAGCCAACCTACGATGCAGCCTATAGTTTTAGTGATGGATTGGCATTAATAGAAAAGATAGAATATGATACAACAGGTGAAAGTAAAATTGAAAAAGTACTTCTTGGATTTATCGATTCGGAAGGAAATGAAGTAATAAAACCAACAAGTAACCTGTCAATTGTTCGTTCGTTTTCTGAGGGAATGGCGGCATACTCTGATGCGATTGGCTGGGGATGGGGCTTCATTGATAAAATGGGTAAAAAAGTTATCCGGGCAAAAGAAGAGTGGCAACATGTCACCGATTTTAATGAAGGTGTTGCATCGATCGAGATATCAGGATTATGGGGTTTAATAAACAAAAAAGGAGAGATCATTTTAAATTGCAAATACAACGACGCTATTGTATTTTCTAACGGATTAGCTGCTGTTGAAAAAGATGATAAAATAGGTTTTATCAACCGGAAAGGCAAATGGATAATTGAACCTGTATTCGATGATATTCTTCTGGATTTTACTCATCGGAAAGCTATTGTTCTAAAGAATAATTTTTTCATTTTTATTAACAAGCGAGGTAAACAGATCAAGAACAATGAATTTTATAATATCGATTTTCCTGTTGCTTTAAACTCATCTGTACGAAGTGACTTTTTTGATATTGAACCTGTTATCGATACTCTAATTTCAAAAATTACTACTGAGAGTGTGAATGGACTTTCTGAAAGTACTTCATTATCTGATGCAATGAAAATTTACCATTTCGTCAATTCAGATTTACCGGAAGATTCCCGAATCAAGTATATTGAATTACAAAATATTAATATGGATAAAGAGATCGATATTACAACAACTTTAAATTTCAATAAAAATGTATCCATTCCTATAAAGCAATTTACAAGTTATAATTACTGGTGGTACTATGAAGAAATAGTGGGTTATAAACCAAATACTTCAGCAAAATTAAATTCAATTGAATTTGAAATCGATCTGGCAGGGCGAAAGGAAGGGAAAGCTGATAAACTGGCGAAGGGATTTAAAACACTATTTGAACAATATAGCTATAACATGGATGAAAAATCATCTTCTGATGAGAAATTCGTGCTAAATGGCCCTGATAGTGATATCAAAGCAATAATTAAATTTGGGGATAACTACGTTTCAGTCATACTTGATATGTAAAAAAAGAATTAAACATTTTCATTGAATTTCTCAATGGAAACAGTTAAAGTATAAAAATAACTCTCCGGTGAATTTAAAATTTCCGGGGAGTTATGCTTTTAATAAGATTTTGATCGTTATCGGATTATTTCTCTTTGCATCTCATTGCATATGACAAACAATTTCTATTAAAACAACAGCTGTATTTGCTATTAAGTCAATTATGCAAGTACTGATTTCTATTTAAAGGTATCGAAACTAATTATTAAAGTTGAACTTTCTCAATAAGGCATAAAGGTCTACCAGGGTTTTAAAGCTATTTATAAAGCTAAAATTGCAACATTTTTTCAGGATAAACGTTACAAAAAATAACCACAAAACATAACTAAAACAGTTCAAGTATGAAAACTACTGTATCAACTATCATGGTTCTTGGACTATTCTTAGCAGTTAACGTAATAGGTTACGCGCAAGTGAGTTCCCAACCTCTATCGTTGGATACTAGTCCAATCGAAGACCAGTTCCAGTATGTTTACCAGAAATCTTCTGATTTTGAAGAATATAAAATGGTCAAGCGATGGTACTTGATCCGGCTCAAATCGCATGTACTGGATTCTTTAAAAGAAAACCGGGATCAGTTAATACAGGCAAGAAGTCAGATTACCTTAAAGGAAATCATGATCGATTCGCTGCATACAGTGATTAATACAACCGCTACTAACTTAAATATGGCAATTAGAGAAAAAGACAGTTTCGCTTTGCTTGGGATTCCAATGCAAAAAGCTGGATATAGCAGTATGGTTTGGTCCATCATAGCAGTTCTCACATTCTCCCTGCTGATTTTTATTTTATTGTACAAACGAAGTTATCGTGTAATCGTTAATTCTGAAACCGATTTAAAAGAAATTCGTTCGGAATTTGAAGCATTCCGAAAACGTGCCCTGGAACGTGAGGAGGGTATTGTAAGGAAATACCATAACGAACTGATGAAGTATAAAAGCAGGGTGAGCAAAGTATAATGGTTCTATTTGCCTGGGTCGCTTTTTCAGCGCAGAAGGCTAAAAGTACCCTGGACGGTGGTAATATTATCGTCCCACATCCTGGCTCTTATTATATAGGAATAGGTATCAACATTCTGGAGTTTGTCCTTATAGTATCCGTCCCAGCCCTGCGAAATATCATTTGTAAAGAATATCTCGGTACCCCATCGGTTAAATATCCTGAATTCAAGTAATTCCTGGATACCCCAACCATCAACTTTAATGATGTCATTGATCATATCCTGGTTCGGAGTAAATGCATCGGGTATCCCAATCCGGTATTCTTCGCGTACTTCAATGGTAATCTCAAAGGCCTCCGACTGAAAACATTGATTGGTATCGGAAATAACAAGATTATACGTGATTGAATGAAGCGGCTGCATAGTGGGATTAGGACAATCGGTACAACTGATTCTCATTTCAGGATCATCGGACGACCATTCATAGGTTAGCAACCGGCTCAGGGAGTCGAAAACAGTGACTATTATACTATCGCCGACAATCAACGTTGTATCAAGGGGGAATACGGTTATTTTACCTTGTATAAAACCTTCCTGTACATAAACAGTAATTTCATCGGAATTGCTACAGTGAGTGATTGTGTCAGTAATGGTTGCGGTGTAGGTTGATGTGTTTTCTGGTGATACGGTCGGAGTATAACTTTCCGGATTATCAAATGCGGAAGCAGGAGTCCAGAATATTATGTGTCCACCGGCAGCTGTCAGAGTGGTTTCTTCGCCAGGACAAACAATGATATCATCCATCAGGTTAATTTCGGGCGGGGGATTGATAATAATTTCTTTTTCAATCGAATCCGTACATTCATCGTTATTTTCTATGTTCAATTTCACGGTATAGGTACCGGCAGAATATGTGACTATCGGATCTTCAGACAGACTGGTCGAACCGTTTCCAAAATCCCACGAATTGAATACATTGCCAATTGAAGTATTTTCAAAGGCTACTGGCTCTTGTTCACAGCGGGTATCGGCATATTCAAAGTCGGCAATAACCTCATATATGTGAAATGTATTCTGCATAGTACAACTTCCGGTAATTCCTGTTACTGTAAGCCAGGCGGTTAAATAACCCATAGTATTATAAACGTAAGTAACGGGGTTCACATCATTAATAATTACACCTTCTTCCAGTTCCCAGGAAAAGCTGGTCACATCCTCTACAGGAGTCATCGTGAATTCGATTGTATCACCCTTGCAAGCTTCCACCGGATTTATAGTAAAATCTGCTATAGGGCCATCTACCCATACGGTGTAATTGGAAGTATCGGAGCATTCGTAACGATAGGTTATGCATTGAACATTATAATTGCCATGGGCTTCATAAGCATAATACATGTAGTTCCCTATACTCAAGGTGTCCGACCCGTCACCAAAGTCCCATAAAGCACTATCTATCGTTGAAGTGAGACGGAACTGCACCTCTCCGTTAACACAGGCATTGGTTGAATCGATGATAAGTGAGGCGCTTGGAGTGAGAATGACATGAATATACTTTGTTATTTCATCGGTTTCGGATGTAATAGTGTTTGTTACTTGTAGAGTTACCGGTATATCACCAGGACTATTAAACGTGAATACCGGGTTTTCTTCGGTTCGCTGACCGAAAGGCCCAAAAGTCCACAAATACTCCAAATTGGATCCGGTAGACATATTTGTGAAATGCACAGTGAAAGGCGTACAACCCAGGGTATCATCGGCAACGAAATCGGCAGTAACCTGGCTATATGTACTTGATGAAAACAGAAGTACAATCAGGATTATAAGTATTCTGCAGGCAATTTTTTCAGGTGATTTAATTATTTTATTATGCATGGCAAGGTATATATCAGAATGAATACTCTATAAGATAGTGTTGTTTTTGGTCAATTAAAAGTATCATTTTACTCTTGAATAATGAAAATTTTGACAACGAATTTTGCGAGATGTCGAAAACTTGCAATAGGATATTTAATAAATATGCTTAATTTCATAAAACAATAGCCAGAAAAAAACTATGTATAGTTTTTTCAGATATTTTTCTCTTTCTTTTTCTAGGTTGCTCCTAAACATGTCATCTTTATGCGTCGTGCTTTTAATGACAGTTCCCATACAGGGGCAGGATGCTCAACTGGCACTTTATCAATATCATCCCTTATTCGTTAATCCTGCTTATACCGGTAACTATTTAGGAGATTGGAGATTAAGTGCAGGGTACAGGAATCAACAGGTAGTCACTGCTCAGCCCTATAAAACTGCAGTTGCCAGCTTCGATGGACATTTTTATTTACTTACTCAGAAAATAGGAGCAGGGCTGTATATTTTAAATGATCAATCAGGCATTGGCGGCTTGACTTTCAATAAAATATACGGTTCTCTTGCTTATGAAAGGGATATCAACAATAATATGATTGGTATTGGTTTACAGGCTGGTTATATTTCTGGAAGTGTGAACGATTGGGGTATTTGGGATAATACAACAGGTACTTTTACAGCTCCGGGAGGAGAAGTATATTTTGGAGAAAAAACCAACTTCATCGATATTAATTTAGGTTTTAGCTGGAAACGAAAGATTAACTATCTTCTTCCACAGGTTGGAATTAGCCTGTTACACCTGAATAATCCGAACATTTCTTTTTTTGAAGGTGAGGAAAAGCAGAATATTCAAATACTGTTGGATACACGTCTCGATTTGGAAATTGGCGATTATCTATTATTAACGCCCCTTATTCTTGTAAAAACTCAGCGAGGTGTGAGTCAATCGATTGCCGGAGCCGATATAAAATATACGCTACAAGGAAAGCGAAGCCCTGTGAAATCAGTATTTGGAGGCATTCATCTGCAAAATGGAGTATTAGAAAGCGCTTCTTCTGTATTGTTACAACTAGGTACCCGTGTGCAAAGAATAGATATTGTAATGGGCTATGAACGTAATCTGGGTAACTTTGGTGAGTCAGCAGGTATGACCGGGGCTTTCGAAGTTGCTATTGTTTATAACAGCATCAGCACTATATTAAATACATATTCAATTCCCTGTGAGAGGTATTAAATATTATATATCGCTAATTTTTCTGGTGGCTGTTCTGTTTGGCAAGGTACAGGCACAAATGGAATTTGTCGATAATCTGAATGCAAATCAACTCAAGCGCTTTGCGAAAAACTCGATCAGGAAAGGCGATATGTATACAGCTATTTTCTTCTATGAGAAATACCGGGAATACAACAAGGATAACCAAAAAATCAATTACGAGCTGGCTGAACTTAATCGCAATGTTCGTAACTATCTGGCTGCAAAAGATCTATACAAAATAGTTCTTGAGAACGGGTCGAATAAATTTCCTATGGTGCGGTTTTATTATGCTCAAATGCTAAAATCACTTGGGGAATATGACGAAGCCATTGAAGAGTTTAACAACTTCCGCCAGGAAGTTAGAGGGAAAAAAGAGTCACAACTTTATGGACGGCTGGCCCGAAATGAAATATCGGGTTGCGATTCAGCCAAATATCTGATAGGGAAACCGCTCAATGTTACCATAAGCAATCTGAATTCAACTATTAATAGTCCGCATATTGAGTTGTCGCCAATACCGGTTAATGATAATTCATTCCTGTATGCATCTCTGCGAATCGATTCCCTTATATACTTCACTGTCGATAATGTGGATACTGACATGCCTGTACGTCAATTTTACCGTGCAAAGAAGGAGGGTATGGACTGGATTGGAGGGGAACTGCTTTCGGAACCTTTTAATTTACCCGGAATTGAATCAGGCAATGGTGTATTCTCAAGAGATGGCAGACGATTTTATTTTACACGTTGCGAGAAAAACTGGAAGGGAGAAACCATTTGCAGCATTTACAGGATGATCAAAGAAGGCAGGGAATGGGGACTACCTGTGAAACTCCCCCTTGTTATAAATGACCCGAATCATACAAGTACTCAGCCCGCATTAGGACGTAGCGTGAAAAGTGATCGCGAGATCATATATTTTGTTTCCAACCGGCCCGAAGGGAGAGGAGGATTGGATATCTGGTATTCCATTTGGAACGAGGAAAAAAATTTGTATAGTAGTCCAAGAAATCTGGGCAGCAAAATAAATACGGCAGGCGATGAAATGACACCTTTCTACAGTGCTTCGAAGCGAACCCTTTATTTTAGCTCAACCGGACTGCCAGGTATTGGCGGATTGGATATTTTTAAAGCATTTGGTGGTCGCAACAGATGGGAAAACGTGGAGAATATCGGATATCCGATCAATTCAAGTTTCGATGATCTTTATTATACAGTTAGCCAGAAGGAGGAGGATGGATTCCTGGTATCCAACCGTCCCGATTCTTTAGTAGGTGAAACCTGTTGCGATGATATTTTATACTTTCGATGGGACGATTTTATCCGTATTACTGTTACGGGTACTATTTATCCTTTTGAGCAGGATCGTTTTGGCAGAAAGAAAGATCTTTCAAATTTCGATTTTATGAATCCCGATGTAAGCATCCATCCTCTCAAAGGAGCAAAAGTTGCACTCTGGGTGCAGGATGAAGATACAAAAGAGTATATTTTTCTCGATAGGTTTACTACCGGAGAAAGTGGGAAGTTTTATTTTACACTTGAGCCCGATCGGGAATATGAATTTAAAATGGAGGGGACACAGTATTTCGATAGTAAAAACTATCTATCAACCGATTTCTTTAATTTTTCTGATACTATTGAAATGCCACCAACCTGGGTTAATGTATTAAGCGATAAGCCTATTGTACTTGAAAATATCTATTATGATTTTAATAGTGCCGATCTGACACAGAAAGATAAAAATGTATTGGATACTACCCTTTTGATACTGCTTCGGGAAGCTCCGGAATTCATTATAGAAATTGGAGCCCATACTGACAGCATTGGCGATACAGAATATAATCTTACGCTATCACAGGAACGTGCCAGCAATGTAGTACAATACCTTGTTCAAAAAGGAATTCCTGTACAAAGATTGGTCGCCAAGGGTTATGGTGCATCAAGGCCTGTGGTGTCTAATTTTAATGCTGATGGCAGCGATAATGAGGAGGGGCGTGAAAAAAATCGACGGACCGAATTCAGGATTATCGGAACAACCGATCTTTTTGGCGAAGATGAAGATGAAGAATACATAGGCGAATAGTATTGCATTGCAAAAATGAAATTTTTCTTCTGCCTTTGCTGACTTGGATTTCAAATATTTTTTATAATCCGGAAATTTTAGCTTCTAAAATTGAATTGATAAGGCTTCTTCAACTTTAGTATCGGAAAATATTTTACAATAATAGATGCCTTTATTCATCTGTTCATTTTCGAAAGAAACGCTATTCATTCCTGTGTTGGCATGAACTACCCTGCTTGCCACATGTATACCCTGCAGATTATAAAGATAGATACTTAATCTCTGAGGTTCCTGCACTTCAATATACAATTGTCTATCGGTTCCAAACCAGATATTAGGGCCAACAATTTTATTTTCTTCCAGAGCTTCAATAGGATTTGTACCTGCTATTAATTCAAAGTTAAGGCTGAGGGAAGCAGTCCAACTTTCCAGCACTATATTCTCAGCAATTTTATTAATATATCCCGGAGCTGAGCATATAATATCGTAAGTGCCGGGAGCAATCAGACGGTGATAGTCGCCATTTACTGTATCGGTGTAAACATGCGAACTGTCGGTATCGTGTTCTAATATGAATATCTTCGCTTTAAGCGGTTCACCGGTTAATGAATCAGTTACAATGCCGTGAATGCCTTTCAAACATTGACCCATATAATCGAGCATGGCTATTTGGTTATAGTCCCAGTAGGAAGGAAGTGAAGCAGCAGGAGGCATTTTTGTTGTACTGACTTCAATAGTAATCTCCCTGCCGTTACAGAAATAGGTGGTATAATCCTGACGTCCGCCAGAGATAGTGTACCAGTCGTAACCATTAGTTACTCCACTGGGATCAACATTGCTAAAATACGAGCTGCCCCCGTATTTTTTTACCGTATCGGCATATTGGTAAGAAACGTATTCGAACCAGTCTTCATCGGGATGGGAACGGCTCCAGGTATCCCAGGGATAATTCATCACTTCGGCGCCTCCATGGTAGTTAGCTGAAAAAACAAAATTATGCTCTGTCATAAATTGTTTCATGGCTTCGGTTTCAGGTTGCCAATCTTCACCATCGGGATGATCACCCTCCTGCGGATCGGGGAAATTGCGGTTCAGGTCGACTGAGTTGGCGTTATTTCTTGTAGCACCCGAAACGGTATGATTACCTGAAAAATAGGTGCCATCGGGATTGGCATTGGGATTGATCCATATTTCAATACTATCAACTAATCGCTGTACTTCAGGCATTATTGTATAGTTTGTAAGGAGGTAGTCGATTAAATGTAACATAAGTATATACACGGTAACTTCATCACCATGCATGGTCGAAGTATAAAAAAACTCCGGCTCGGATTCTTTAACATTGACATTGTCCGATATTTTAACACACAGTAATTTGCGACTATTAACAGTTGTTCCTATTTCATATAGTTGGCACAAATCCGGGTAGTTATCAGCGAAAGCATTTATCGTGTTAACATAGACTTCGTAGGTGGGATAAACATCCCAATCCTTTGATATATCGCCTGTAACCAGCTCTGATTTGTCAAGAAGAAGCGAGGGCGGAGTTAGTATGGTAAACGGATATTTCAATCTAAGGAATACATCAAATTGTTGGCTGTTGGCATAGGCAAAAACTGTATCGCTTTTTATATTGTCAATTGAGATAACTCTGGTAAGGTCTTCAATTTCCGATACGTCTGCGATAAAACTAAAATATACCTCACCGCGGATATCGAGATAATAGTATGCTTTTTCGTAATCAAGGGACTGAGTAAATCCGGATGGAATAATAACGCAGGATAAATAAATGTACAAGCTGTAATTCCAATATATCTTCAAGAATTTGTTTCTCAAGTTTTTCATTTTTCTATCCGGATTAACACCATAATTCCTGGCTAAGTAAGTGAAAAATTTACATTGTCGAAACCATATCCTTCTACAAATAAAAAGACCGGAGGTATTCTTCCGGTCTTTTATGAAGTTAGTAATCGCTATTTATTCGATTAGTAAATGGCGTTTACCCTTGGGCAAGACCCAAGACCCTAAAAGGAATTTTACCCTGTGCCAAGAGCACAGGGTGTTTAAAAAATTATAAAACTTTTGTCTGGATATAATCAGTGGTTTTCATTCGATAGAAATATACACCATTGCTTAGTTGCTCATAAAACTCAATAGTGATTGAATTTTGTCCTGCTTCATAGAAATCATTGAAAATTGAAATAGTTCTGCCATTAATATCGAGTATTTCAAAAATTACATTTTCATCCACAGGAATAATAAAATCAATTGAAGTTGAATGGTTGAACGGATTCGGATAATTCTGGCCAAGCAGGTATCCATTGTCTGATACGTCAGTCAGATAATCCGGAGCATCTTCTGCAACTGTAACAAAGTTCCATACATCCGACCAGGCTGTTTCTGCACCACAATCATTGAAAGCTTTTACTCTCCAGTAATATGTTGTGGAATTAGTAAGTCCTGATACTGCTGATGAATTAGTAGATATACCACTTTGATCGACCATAGGACTTCCAAAGCTATTGTCATCATCAACCTGGAGTTGATAAGAATCTGCTCCTGTTGTATAATTCCATGTCACGTTAACAGCTAAAGGTTGATCTGTAGCGCCATTGGCCGGGGAACTTAATGCAGGAGTGCCGGGTGCTACAGGGGTTACAGTCAGGCTCCAACTGGATGACCAGCTACTACCTACATCGCAGGAATTATAGGTTTTAACTCTCCAGTAGTATGTTGTCCCCTGACTTAAGCCGGAAACATCGTGTGATGTTCCTCCAATTCCAGTGACATCAAAATCAGGACTACTGAAACCGGAATTATCGTCAACCTGAACCTGATAATAAGAGGCACCGCTGGCACTGTTCCATAGTAGTGTAACATTTTGTGGCATACAATTGGTTCCGTTTGCCGGAGCGGATAAACCCGGAGCCGAAGGCGTAACAGGCCCGGTTGTGAAACTCCAATGCGCCGACCAGCCACTTGTTCCCCCTCCGTTGGTTGCATTAACTCTCCAGTAATAGGTAGTATTTGCACCTAATCCGGAAACATATTGGGATGTCGATACTATTCCTGAATTATCATAAACCGGACTGCTAAAGTCTGAATTGTCATCAACCTGCAAGCCATAGCTATCGGCATTACCAGGATCAGTCCAGTTAAATGTCATTTCAGTGGGTTGACAGGTAGCTGAATTGGCTGGTGAGAGTAATGTGGGTGCAGAAGGTGTAGGTATTTGAATATATACCTGAGCACTTCTGACGGCTATATTATTAGCTTCATCACTTTCATATACAGCGTCATAAAAATCAACCATTACTCCCAGGTAGTACCATCCTTGTGAAACTGAAGGAACTGTGAAAGTAGAACCTACAGTTTGAGAACCACCGGCAACAATGGAACTAAAGTACAGATCGGAACCCAGTTGAATATCGGAAGTTGTGATGGTGTTATTGGTTGAAAGATATATTCTTGAATAATGATCTCCTGCTGTTTTGGCTCCCCAGTTTTCCTCAACGAGATCAGCAGTAATTGAGCTACCGATATCCCAGGTTTCTGATGATAAATACAGCCATGTTGGAACCAGGTCCGCTGGATTATTTACTTCAACAGGCCCAATTCTGTAAGTAATATTATTCGTTTCATCGGTTTCCGGTACATCGTCGTAAAAGTCGACCATTATTCCTACATAGTAAGTACCGTTGGCCACGTCCGGCACCATGAATGAATGGTCATGAGTTACAGAACTGCCGGCAGCGACAGAGCTAAAGTATATATCGCCACCCAACAATACATCAGCAGTAGTTATAGTAGTATTTTCCGAGAGGTAGAGTCTTGAATTATGAGCTCCGGCTGCATCCGGTCCATAGTTATATTCCGTGAGTCCTGCCGTAATCGATTCACCTGTCTGCCAATCGGTTTCCGTTAAGGTCAGATAGGTTGCTACGAGATCGCATTCAGGGGCTTCCCAGTAAATAGCTAACTCGGCCCAATGCAATATACCTTTACCGAACATAATATTATCCTCGATATAGATCATCCATTGCTGATTCGGCGATTCACCATTAAAGGCTGTGGTAGTTCGATAATTAAGGAATATATCAGTATCATCAGCTGTGTCATCATCATAACCACCATCAGTAGTGCCGCCATGGTTGTTGTAAACACAAAGATATTCGGCACAAAAACCGTGATTTGTATTGGACAGCCATATCTCATAGTCTACGCAATAAAATGAACTTGAACCGTCATCATCAATTCTCAGGGAGTACTCTACTTCGGTAACATAGGCACCAGCTGGTATAGCATCCGTACAGGTTGGATGCCAGCATAGGTATCCCTGATCAGGGATCCCCCAATTAACTATACCCGTATCAAAAAAAACATCGCCCGATGCTTTATCAGGTGATTTCTGCATCTCATCCAATCGAACCCTGATTTTTGTAACCCCTTTTATTAAGATTTAATTCTTCAGGAGAATTGCTGGTTTCGTTCTGGCGTAAGAGAGGATTATAGGGCTCTTTTTCCACGGCAGGAGCCGAAGGATCAAAGGGTAGTTTACCCACTTCCATTTCATCCGCAGGATTTCTCCCTATTTCAGGTTCAGCATTCTCTCTCTGATCATCGGGTATACTGTTAAGCTCGGAAGCATCATTACCCGATGGAACAGTCATATCGGACAAGGAATCTTTCTTGATTACCCCGGAAGGTTCCAAAATACCCGCCTGTAACTCTCTATCGGGAGTGGCGGTTGTATGAAGTTCGGCAACATTAACAATCTTACCTTCTTGAATTTCAATCTTCAGTAAGGGCTTAGATACTTGAGTTTGCGAATATCCAACTGTGAATACGCAATAAACAATAATGTAAACAATAAATTTTAAAGATTTCATTATAGATATTTTAGGGTTATTAGTGATTCAATATAACGGCAAAATATTAATAGGTTTAAAAACAAATTCTAAATTGTTACAAATATAAAAATATCATTTTCAATTAATTAACTATATATAATTTAGATTAGATATAAATAAGATATTTCTCTTGTTTCAAACGCCAGTAATAACAAGGAAAAGCATCTATGTCGTACCGCTACTTGGAAGCTTTATTTTTTTGATAAAAGGAGAAAAAAAGAGGATAAACGATCCTACTGAAATAAGAAATATATTAGATGGATTTTAATTTACCTGGGTAGATAAATCTTTACTAAATAATAGAATAAAAAAGAGTTTGCCCCCTGATTACTATTTACAAGTTAATCGGAAACAAACTCTTTCCCGTAAAAAAACGAATTAAAATAAACGATATCCCTGGTTTATAAAACTAACTGTGATACGGTATTTGTTTCCATTCAATACCGGATCAGCTTTTATTTCAGCCCGATTCAGTAAAAGCTCAGTAATGTGATTGAGCGATTTATTGTTGCTACTGATTTCATAACTTGTCAATTCTGAATTTTCATCAACTTTAAAGATAATAGTCATTTTGCATTCTTTGCAGTTGCCTATAAATTCCTCAAAAGGAACTTTTTCGATTACATTATCCAGTTTGCTGATTAATTCCGAACGTGCAGAAGTCTCTGATTCATTTTCATTTCCAAATGAAGTTGTAAAAGCCATAGTTAATATTACCAGGCAGCTGAGTAGAATTTTTTGAGTTTTCATGATTGTTGGTTTTAATTTATAATTCAAAATTACAGGGAAAGGATTACTCATGTGTCACCACAGGGTAAACAGATGTAAAAAAATGTCATGAGATAAATAAAACAATAGAAAAAGTGGGACTGTAAATATTAATTGTAATCGACAAACCTAAATTTCAAAAATAGAAATGCATAAATTGCATGCCAGAATTGTATTTAATACATAAAGACTCAAAGTGCTTTATTACAGGAATGCTATAAAGTCATCGCTTAATCTGATATTCATTGTCTTCCTTATTTCTGGTTGCAACCGGAACAGGCAGGTAATTCAAATTGAGAAGAGAGAAAGTGTTGATTTTCAGAAAGAGTTATCTGAATTACTCGATACGGTGCAATTATCGGGATTGTTTACCGACTCTAAAACTTTTGTCGATTTTCCGCTTAAAACTACTCCCGACTCAATTATATACCTGTTTAATTCTCAAAGACATGACTACAATTTTAATTTACCTTCCTTTATTGCCTTGAATTTTGATACTTTATCAGCCTGTTACGTAAGTTATTCAACCCAACCGGAGCACTCAATTACGAAGCACATTGATACACTATGGAGCCTTCTTACGCGGCATCCGGCTTCGCAAAACCTTTCCTCACTGATCTCACTGAAATATCCTTACATTGTTCCCGGCGGCAGGTTCCGGGAAATTTATTACTGGGACAGCTACTTTACTATGCTGGGACTCGCGGAGAGTGATCAAGACCATATGGTTAAATATTTGGTTGATAATTTTTCTGAGCTTATCAATACTTACGGACATATTCCGAATGGTAACCGAACCTATTACTTAAGTCGCTCGCAACCTCCATTTTATGCCTCGATGATCGAATTGCTTGTCTCAATTAATGATTCGGTTATGCTGTCTGATTATCTACAATCGCTTGAAGCAGAGTACAATTTCTGGATGACCGGAAAGGAAAAATTAGGTAATGAAGATCCGGCACTTTACCGGACAGTCTGGCTTGATGACAGTACTGTTTTAAATCGTTATTGGGATAATATCTGCCTGCCACGGCCCGAATCCTATAAGGAGGATATGGCACTCTATACATCGTCCGGACGCGATTCTTCAATATATAGGGATATAAGGGCTTCGGCTGAATCGGGATGGGACTTCAGCAGCCGGTGGTTTGAAGATACGTATTCACAAAAATCGATTAATACTACGCAAATTATACCTGTCGATTTAAATTGCCTGCTGTATAATCTTGAGAGAACATTATTCCATGCATTTCTTGAAATTAATGATACAGGGCATGCTGAAAAATATCGTAACCTGGCTAAACGACGTCTGAAGGCCATCAACCGTTTGCTGTGGGATCCGGAAACTGGTTTTTATCATGATTACAATTTTATTAAAAAGGATCATACGGAAGTATTATCGCTGGCAGCCATGTATCCTTTGTTTTATGAAATTGCCGATAGTCTGCAAGCCCTGAAAGTAAAAAACAGGATAGAAAATAAGTTTTTATATAGATACGGAGTAGTCACAACGCTAACACAGCCGCTTACGAAAGAACAATGGGACTATCCGAATGGATGGGCTCCTTTGCAATGGATAACGTATGCCGGTCTTATTAACTATGGTTATAAAGAACTCGCCGACAAAACAGCTGTGAGGTGGATGCTAATCAATGAAAATATTTTTTATGGGAAGGGCGATCCTGAACAAAAAGGAAGGATACTCGAAAAATACAATGTCGTGGCCGGGAGCAAGGGTAAAGGAGGAGAATATAAATTGCAGGATGGCTTTGGCTGGACAAACGGTGTCTACATGAAATTTTTTTACCGTCAAGCTAAATAAAATCCCGCTTCAACAGCTACCTTTATAGGCAAAATCAGAGAAAATACCGGTAAAGCAGTTCTGTTAACCTTACTTACTTCCTTATAATTTATTCACCGATCAAACTATGTTGTTAGCTGATTTGTTCTAGTTGCATTGAAATCTTTGCATCTATTTTGCAATGAATTTGTCATAATAAGTAACAAAACCAAAACCGATAGTATTAACGATATGAAAACATTAATTATTTCACTTACATTTTTATGGGTAACCCTATCAGCATTTGCCGAACAGGCTACTTTAAGCGGTTACCTCAAAGATAAATCCAATGGTGAGGCACTGATAGGCGCAACAGTTTATATCGAGGAACTTAAAACAGGAGTAGTGTCGAATCCCTATGGTTTCTATTCTATTTCCATGCCCGCAGGTTCCTATAGTGTAACCTATTCCTATATTGGATATGAAGCTCAAACACGCAGCATTAATCTTAAGGAAAACTCACAAGTTACCATAATGCTGGCCGAAGAGAGTGAGGTTATCGACGAAGTTATTGTAACGGGTGAAAAGAAAAACCGGAATGTGGAGAGTATTGATATCAGTACAGAAAAGATGCCGGTAGCCATGGTGAAGAAACTCCCGTCTTTCATGGGTGAAGCCGACATTATCAAGAGCATTCAGCTATTGCCCGGTATTCAGAGCGGTGGAGAAGGAAGCTCAGGATTGTACGTAAGGGGTGGAGGTCCAGGTGAGAACTTGTTGATTCTGGATGAAGCTCCTGTTTACAGTGCTTCTCACCTTATGGGATTCTTTTCGGTTTTTAATTCCGATGCTATAAAAGATATTGAAGTTTACAAAGGAGGCATTCCTTCTGTATACGGAGGCAAAGCATCATCGGTGATTGATATAAGAATGAAGGATGGTAACTCACAACAACTGCAGCTTAATGGTGGCATTAGCAATATTTCAAGCCGTTTGACTATTCAGGGTCCAATTATTAAGAATAAATGGAGCTTTATACTTTCAGGGCGCAGAACTTATGCCGATGTTGTAGGAAGGCTTGCCGGTATTGATGAGTTGAAAGGAAATGACCTCTATTTTTACGATCTTAATGGCAAAACGAATATCCAATTCGGACCAAAAGACCGATTGTATATTTCTGCGTACACCGGCGATGATTATTTCAGACTGGGAGAGTCACTCTATAGCCGATGGGGTAATATAACCGGAACTGCCCGTTGGAACCATGTTTTTGGTGATAAGCTGTTCTCGAATACTTCCATTATATACTCAAAATACAATTACAATATGGGTGTTCCTGGCGATAATGCTGATCAGTTCGATTGGGCATCCGATATTGAAGACTATAATGTTAAGGTGGACTTAACCTGGTATCTCAATCCGCAGAATAAAATTTCGTATGGAGTAAATGGGATCTACCATCATTTTCAGCCGGGCAGAGTCGATGTAAATGAAGCTTCATATTATCACGATCTTATACTTACGCAATACAATGCACTTGATAATGCTGTATATATTGCCAATGAACAAAAAATTGGCAGCAGGCTTACCCTGCAATATGGTTTCCGATACTCTGTTTTTCAACAGATAGGAGAGGGAAAAGTCAGAGAATATCTTGATCCGGAGAAACCACACTCAGATCAGATTATTGACGTTAAAGAATACGGTCCATGGGAAATTATTGGCAATTCTTACTCGAACTTTGAACCACGATTTTCCATGAAATATTCCTTAGGGCTCACAAGTTCGGTGAAGGCATCCTATAACAGAATGGTTCAGAATCTGCATCTTGTATCGAATACCAATTCACCAACGCCTTTCGATATATGGCTTCCCAGCAATAAATATATAAAGCCTCTTCTGGTCGATCAGTATGTCCTCGGGTATTTCAGAAACTTCAGCAATGATGCTATTGAAACTTCGATTGAATTTTATTACAAGGATATGCAACATGTTATCGATTATATCGATGGAGCTGAACTGTTTCTGAATGAAAATATCGAAACCGAATTGCTCGAGGGTAAAGGATATTCCTATGGTATAGAAGTTTTACTTAAGAAACAACAGGGTAAATTTACAGGATGGATTGGATATACCCTGTCGAGAACTATGCGTCAGATCCCCGGAATTAACGACGAAAAAGCCTATCCCTCTAGTTATGACCGGACACATGATTTGTCGATTGTACTAAACTATGAATTCAATGACTATTGGAACCTGTCCGGTAATTGGGTCTATGCTACAGGAAATCCTGTTTCTTACCCGGCTGCAAAGTATACGGTTCAGGACAACACAGTTTATTACTATACGGGTCGAAACAGTTACAGAATACCCGAATATCACAGAATGGATCTTTCATTGATCTACAATTTTAAGAAGAACAAAACAAGAAGATTCGATCAGTCTTTGAATCTTTCGCTGTACAATGTTTATGCACGCAGGAATGCATATTCCGTTACTTTCAGAGAGAATGAAACCAATCCGAATATATCGGAAGCAGTCCGACTCTCAATTATTGGAAATATAATTCCTGCTCTCACTTACAATTTTACATTTTAATCGAAAATTCAATAATCATGAAAAATTATATAATACCTGTTATTCTGGCAATCATACTTAGCTCATGCGAAGATGTTATAGATGTCGAACTGAATGAGCAAGACACCGGCCTGTATGCTGTAGAAGCAAAAATCACAACCATCGACCAGCCCTTTGTTTTCCTTTCTAAAGGATTGCCTGTTACTGTCGATGAAGATTTTAAAGGAATCAGCAATGCTCTGGTTACAATTACCGATAATGCTACTCCAGCCAATGAAATGATGCTGACTGAAGATCCTGACAAACCTGGATATTATACAACTCCGGCAGGAAATACTTATCCGGGTATTACAGGAAGAGAATATACAATCAAAATTGAAACCGACGGAATAGTACTGACCGCTTCGGATATATTGTATCCGGTAGAAAAAATTGATTCGATCGGTATTTGGCCCTCGCTTCGGGGAGATAAACGTTTTCTTGCTATTTTCACTTTTGGCAATGAAACTCCGGGTACCGGCAACTATTATAAATGGGATATTTTTATAAATGATACCTTACAGGGGGACGCTGAAATTATATCCCTTGCCAGTGATGAGTTGGTCGATGGCAATTATATATCCGGACTCGAGATTTTTACCGATTATCATGATCCGCATGCTCCCGAAGAACGTGTAATCCTTTACCTTGACAGGGTTCGAGTAGAACAGAACAGCATCTCGCAATTCGCCTTTAATTACTATTCACAATTAGTAAGTCAGAGTTTTGGGGGCAGTATGTTCAGTGTTCCACCTGCTAACATTGAGAGTAATTTTCAAAGTAGCGATGGAAAACAGGTACTTGGATTGTTTACGGCTCACGATGTTTCTGTCTCAAATACGGTAATAATCAACGATACAATTGAAAATCAACTAGTTGATTAATCATTTTAACTTTAGTTAATTCCTGAGACATGTTCTTTGTTAAATAATTGGACAATTCGCTAAAGAGCAAAACACAGATTTATTGACAATCGGACCAGGAAAATGAAATAGTCTGATTATACTGAAACCTGTATGTACATATAAAAGTATGTGTATATAAACGACCAGCCTATTTGTCCTGCCAGTAACCAGATAATTTTATCGATCCGGGTTCCATAGTATTTTGTAGTCAGAAATGCACCCACCGGGATTGATAGTATGATAGGAGAGAGGATTACAATTCCAGGCAGTCCGTATTTCCTTTTTATCATCACAACAAAGCGATTTCGCCGGGTAAACTTCCGCTTTTTAGAATACCTTTGTCCGAATAGTGAAGCAATATATTTACTCCAGAAAAATATCAATGTCTTAGAAAGGTAGATAAAGAAAAGCAGGCCCAGCAGGCCCCCGATATTAGTAAACACTATAGTCTTCCAGAATGAAAACTTCATTCCAAATACAGCAACAGGAAAAGTTAGGGCAAATTTCCAGGTGCAACAGAGAATTACGGTAATTTCTTTCATTAACAGGGAATACTTGAATAGGTTGAAATATTCAAGATTATTGAAAAAATTTGAAATAGTCAATAGAGATCATCTATTAATTTCCAAGAAAAGCAATGATTCAGTACAATAGAAGGAGAGAAGTTACTTCTAACAACTCTCCTTCACCCATTAATCCTAAGGTTGGATTTGATCTATGAAAAAAAATACTAAACTTTTAATATAAGAGAAACGCACTGCATTGTATGGTAGTATTACCTTTAACACGCAGCAAATAATATCCTTTCGATAAATCAGAAAAATCGAATTGATACTGGTTCAGGCCTGAATTGGCATAACCAAGGTCAACGGATCGGATTATTTTACCGTTGGTTTGTAATACTTGGAGAATAAGATTATCAGTCTGCTCAAGATCAATAGTAATTGCAATCTCTTCCCTGGCAGGATTAGGAAAAACTTTGAGTAAATCGGGCTTAACTGCATAATCAGACAGACCTTCGACTGGCGGAATAGTTGGGAAAGCGATTCCGGTATCAAAGAAATCCCAAATCAGGTCGGTGGCTGAAACTTTCATCGTTGTGCCGTTATTCACGGGCCATGCATGCTGGTCCCAGGGTAATGTATAAAAAAGGATCGTAGTATCGCTTTCGGAATTTGTCCATACTTCACCAACATAGTCCTGTTCGTTGTATACAGTGTCAGGATCATTATTACAATCATTAACCGTTAGCCAATAGTTAAGTGCAGTATTCCTGACATTTGAATAATTTACTGAAGGATCATTTTTCGCATGCAGGTGGATCATTCTTACAGGATTTGTTTCTACTTCCGCATCGAAAGTTACCATACCTCCGACTGTACCTATGGCATTAATCAATCCATCGGTTTCAAATGCCAGCCTGTTGGCCAGTCCGCAGCCATCGGAAAAGCCTATAACGAAAACCTTAGTTGAGTCAATCGGGAAACGGATAAACATGGTATCAATAACAGCCTTACTATAGCCAATATCATCGGGTTTTTCCTCATCCATGAAGTAATTCCAGCTTAAATCGGGTGGGGGACCCACATAGTGCAGGTAAGCCATAAAGAAATTGCTGCGATTTGCTTTTGCGCTAAGGCCTGTCATTTGTTCCATTTCCTGGGCATTGCTATTCCATCCATGAGCTGCCAGAATCAGAGGATATTTCTCAGTAGTATCTACTGAATAAAAGAATCGGCTTGGAATTTGGATTTTGAAATCGCGCTGACGAGGTCCCTCAGGTATCGTATCGTAAATAACATAGGTTTTGTTAATACCTGAAGAGAAGAATTCCCACATCCTGTTAGTGGTTCCCAATCTGGAATTGAGATTCCACTGATGTCCTCCTGTCTCACTCAGGTAAAGCATGACGTTAGCAGTACTATCCTCAGATGGATAGAGGATGCCTTTAATTTTGCTGTCGTTACGAAAAGTATCGGGTTCGGCAGTTATACCATTGATGGTTTTCCAGTCATCGAGCAGATCGTACACCGATGGATAGCCCCACATACCATTAATATCAACAGAACTATCATCCAGTGCGTGAATATGGAGGATAGGAACAGGATGAGTGGGAGGAGCCACATCCATGGCGAGTAATCCGGCTACGGCTGCATAGCCTGCAATTCTTTCAGAAAGAACATTGGCCAGAGCGTAACCCATTATGGCACCATTTGAAAAACCTGCAAGAAATACTTTCTCTGGATCCACGGGATTTTCTTCGATCAACGTATCGATCAATGCTGTAATAAAACCGATATCGTCGACGCCCTCACTGGCAGCCGGATCACAGCAGGAACCTGCATTCCAGGAGTTGCCTACGCCCTGCGGATATACTGCAATAAATTCTTCCTGATCAGCCTTTAAACTAAAGGAAGTGATGGATTCAAATGAAGCTGCTGTACAACCCAGATAATGAAGGGCGATAACAACCGGAACATCTTCACTTACCGGCAGGTTATCGGGAACATGAATCAGATAGGAGCGCTCTACGCCGTCGACATCGATTGTTTGTGCAAAGAGCAAATTAGAATAACAAAATGCGATAGTAATAATAAAAATACTTAGAATTTTTTTCATGATGGCGTTGGAATTTTATACTATTACATTTCAACAGGCACTTACCCTTACTAAGAAAAAAAATACTATTTCATTTTGTATCATGAAAAAACCGGATAAAGCCAGAAAAAATGGTTTACCCGGTAATTTGTAATTTATTGAAAATAAATAATTTCCGTAGGATCAAATTGCATTAATTTGTCCCATCAGTTTTTCCAGATGAAAAATTCATATCCGCAATAATCGAGGTATTTTTTAACTATCTCATTTTCAAATTCAATAGAGTTGAAAGTTTCCTGAGCCTCTTTTATTGTAGCATATTTTGCTCTCAGAAGCGTTATTATCTCCTCCAGGTACGAAATGAACTCCTCTATCCAGCCTTTACGAGGTAGCGTAAAATGATCAATTAAACGGTATCCTTCCTGCCGGGCAGCTTCGAGCGTCTGTTCAATGTTCAAAACCGTAAGACATTCTTTCTTCCAGTGTTGAGTCAATTCAGCAGGCCTGTCTTCCCGGAGCCATACCAGGTCGGTTAACACAAGAAAGCCATCCCTTTTCAGGAATTTTTTCCATTGTTTTAAACCCTCTTTCATTCCAATAATAAATACGGCTCCTTCTGACCAGATCACATTAAATAGTTCACCGCCGAAAGGTAATTCTGACATATCGGCATTGATACAGGATATTGTTTCCGCTAGTCCTTCCTTCTGAGCTGCCTTCTCAAGGCAATCGAGGAAATATTGGTGATTATCGATAGCCGTAATTTTTGCATGGCTTATTTTTGCGAGTTCAATGGTTTGTACACCTTTCCCGCAGCCTATATCAAGTATTTCAGGCCGCGAGGGAAGATAACTTTTAATAAAGTTAAACGCTTGTTGTGTCGATTCTTTCAATCCGGGTCCCTGACGGGGTATATTCTCAAAAACTTCGTAGAAATATTCATTCATGACTTGAATTTATTTGACTATACTATACAATAATATAGCATAAGTTATTAATTACTATTAATATTATGTTTATGGAGTTAACTTTATTTATGGAAATATTGCCCGTTAAATATTAGATAAATTAACGGATGAACAATAAAGCATCTCGTGATTGCATAAGTCCGTAAGGACTATCCTACAATTATAGAATGCATAGAAGTCATAAAGCTATTTGAACCAAAGATACTTATTTGGTTGAAACCTTAAATAGATTTTTTCTATAATTGTTAACCGGATACTGAGCCCTTACTTATAAAAACCTGGACAGGTTAAAAAAAAAGACTGCCTGTATAAATAATGAACAGACAGCCTTAGAAATAATAAATTTAACTAACTACTCCTCTTTATTTTTAGCAGCTAGCTTCTGGTTACCCTTTTCTTTCTGGATTACTTTAATAGTTATTTCTTCATTCTTTTTACTGAATCCAACCGAAATAGTATCTCCTTCTTTAATTTCCGATCGGATAAGTACTTCGGCCATAGGGTCCTCCAGGTATTTCTGGATGGCTCTCTTCAAAGGTCGGGCACCGAACTGAATGTCGTAACCCTTTTCGGCTATAAAACTTTTTGCTACCTCGGAAAGCTTAATTTTATATCCCAGCTTAATGATTCTATTATAGAGTCCGTCAAGCTCGATATCAATGATTTTAAAGATATCCTCTTTTGTAAGGGCATTAAACAATACCACATCGTCGATACGATTCAGAAACTCAGGGGCAAAAGCTTTTTTTAAGGCATTCTGTATTACACTCTTTGTGTAATCGCTCATCTGCGTCTTTTTTGCTGTCGTGTTAAATCCAACTCCCTGTCCAAAGTCCTTAATTTGCCGTGTACCAATGTTAGAAGTCATTATAACAATAGTGTTTCTGAAATCCACTCTTCTTCCCAGGCTGTCGGTAAGTTGCCCTTCATCTAGCACCTGCAATAAAATATGGAAGACATCGGGGTGGGCTTTTTCAATTTCATCGAGCAATACCACGCAATAGGGTTTGCGCCGCACTTTTTCGGTGAGTTGTCCGCCCTCTTCATATCCGACATAACCCGGAGGGGCTCCAACCAGACGTGAGACAGAGAATTTTTCCATGTACTCGCTCATATCGATACGAACCAGGTTGTCGGTACTTTCAAAAAGATAACTGGACAGCACTTTTGCCAGCTGAGTTTTACCAACACCTGTGGGACCAAGAAATATAAAAGTTCCGATAGGCTTGTTAGGGTCCTTTAATCCGGCGCGGTTGCGCTGTATCGATTTGACAACTTTTGAAACCGCTTCAACCTGACCAATAACACTGGCGCTAAGTTCTTTGCCCATATTCAGTAAGCGGATACCTTCGGCCTGAGCGATTCTCTGAACAGGAATGCCCGTCATCATGGCAACCACCTCGGCTACCTTTTCCTCATCAACAATCTCACGATTACGTGCAAGCTCTTTTTCCCAGCGTATTTTTTCCTCTTCGAGTTGTTCGATATATTCTTTTTCCTTATCGCGGAAACTGGCAGCCTTTTCAAAATTCTGATTTTTTACTGCCGTGATTTTTTCCTTTTTTGTTTCTTCAACCTTTTGTTCAAGGTCCAGAATGATATCAGGCACAATAATATTGGAAATATGAACGCGTGAACCCGATTCGTCAAGTGCATCGATGGCTTTATCAGGCAGGTGCCTGTCGGTAATATACCTGTTGGTAAGGTGTACGCAGGCAGTTATTGCTTCGGGAGTATAAATTACGTTATGATGATCTTCGTAACGTTCCTTGATATTATTGAGAATCTCCTGGGTTTCTTCTTCGCTGGTGGGTTCCACCATCACTTTTTGAAATCTTCGTTCCAGGGCTCCGTCTTTCTCGATATGTTGCCGGTATTCATCCAGTGTTGTGGCTCCAACACATTGAATATCGCCGCGGGCAAGGGCGGGTTTCAGCATGTTGGCGGCATCGAGCGATCCGGTTGCTCCTCCGGCTCCAACAATGGTATGAATTTCATCGATAAACAGGATAACATCGGCAGTTTTCTGCAATTCGTTCAGTATGGCTTTCATACGTTCTTCAAACTGTCCGCGGTATTTGGTTCCTGCAACAATCGAAGCCAGGTCGAGTGTGACCACACGCTTGCCGAATAATACACGGCTCACTTTGCGTTTCATTATCCGTAGGGCAAGTCCTTCGACTATTGCCGATTTGCCAACACCGGGTTCACCAATAAGAATGGGATTGTTTTTCTTGCGGCGGCTGAGAATTTGTGCCAGACGTTCAATTTCTTTTTCACGACCAACTATAGGATCGAGCCGGTCCTCTTCAGCTGCTTTGGTAAGATCGATTCCAAAATTGTCCAGTACGGGAGTTTCAGAGCCCGATTTGGAACCCGATTCGGGACTGCCACCACTTTTTTGAGGTCCGAATGTGCTTCCCGGTTCATCTTCATCGCTGGGGAATTCAGCCTTTGGATCGGAGTGTTCGACCGAGTCGGAGTTTTCTTTCTCGAGTTCCCTCCGGACACTTTCATAATCAATTTCATGCGTTCCCAGTACTTTCCGTACATTGCCGGTTTCTTCCTTTAAGATAGCCAGCAGGAGATGACCTGTATCTATAGTTGATTTTTTTAGCGATTTAGCTTCGAGATATACCAGCTTAAGTATGCGTTCCGAAGATTTAAGAAGCGGGATATTATCGGCGCGTGTAACCTTTATAGGCCCGGAGGGATTCAATGATCCTTCCACTTCTTTTCTTAGCTCATAGAGATTGGCTCCCAGAGTTACAAGCACATCGATGGCAATGCCTTCTCCTTCCCGTAAAATTCCGAGGAAAAGATGTTCGGGTGCAATCTCTGTATTACCAAGCCTTATAGCTTCTTCTTTACTATATGATAGTACATCCTTTATCCGTTGTGAAAACTTAGCATCCATACCTATGATATTTTCCTTTCAGTTATTAGAATTTGCAGCGCTTGGAGTACGACAAATATAGTAATAATTAACAAGGTATTATAAACAGGTTTTGTTGATAATTACACTCATTTTTTTTGACGTTTTCCCGCCATAAATATCTACTTTAGCATGCTTATTTTCTAATAAATTTAATAATATTTTTCCACAATATAAATATATAATATCATTCAATGGCTGAAGGAGAAAGGATTTTAAAAATCAATATCGAGGAAGAAATGAAATCAGCCTACATCGACTATTCGATGTCGGTTATAGTTTCGAGGGCATTGCCTGATGTGAGAGATGGCTTAAAACCGGTTCATCGAAGGGTTCTGTATGGTATGTCCGAATTGGGAGTTATGTCGAATCGTCCCTTTAAAAAATCGGCAAGAATAGTAGGAGAGGTGCTGGGTAAATATCATCCGCATGGCGATAGCTCGGTGTATGATGCTATGGTACGCATGGCACAGAACTGGTCCTTGCGTTATCCGCTGGTAGACGGACAGGGTAATTTTGGTTCTATGGACGGCGATAGTCCCGCCGCTATGCGGTACACAGAAGCCCGGCTGCAGAAAATTGCTGAGGAAACACTTGCCGATATTGACAAAAACACAGTTGATTTTCAGCTCAATTTCGACGATACACTGGAAGAGCCTTCTGTATTGCCTACACGAATTCCAAATTTGCTGGTAAACGGCGCATCGGGAATTGCAGTGGGCATGGCCACCAATATGGCTCCTCATAATCTGCGGGAAGTATGCGATGCCATTATTTCTTATATCGATAACCATGAGGTTACCATAGAGGATCTCATGCTACATATAAAAGCCCCCGATTTTCCTACAGGCGGTATCATTTATGGATTTACAGGTGTTAAGGAAGCTTATGAAACGGGAAGGGGCAGGATTGTCATCAGGGCAAAGACCGAGATAGAAATAACATCGTCGGGCCGTGAATGCATCGTAATCACAGAAATTCCTTATCAGGTGAACAAAGCGGAAATGATCCGCAAGATTGCCGAAATGATTAACGAGAAAAGACTGGAAGGAATTTCTTATATCAACGATGAGTCGGACCGCAATGGTTTGCGGGTTGTGATAATACTTAAAAAAGAGGCACAATCGGGGGTTGTATTAAACAAATTGTTCAAACTTTCGCAGTTACAGACCAGCTTTAACGTTAATAATATTGCACTGGTTAAAGGACGCCCCCGCATGCTCAATTTATTGCAGCTTGTCAGGTATTTTGTAGAACATCGGCACGAAGTGGTGATAAGGCGTACCGAGTATGACCTGGATCAGTCGGAAAAGAAAGCGCATATACTGGAAGGTTTGATTATTGCCGTAGATAATATCGATGCTGTTATTAAACTGATACGTTCCTCCAAGACACCCGATGAAGCCCGCGACGGTCTGATGGCGAATTTTCAGCTTTCAGAGCTTCAGGCAAAGGCTATTTTGGAAATGCGACTTCAACGGCTTACCGGTCTGGAAATCGAGAAGCTGAAGATCGAGTACAGTGAATTGATGAAACATATTGCCTGGCTGAAGGAAATACTGGATAGCGAGGAAATCCGGATGAAGATCATTAAGGATGAGTTAATTGAAGTTAAGGAAAAATTTGGTGACGAAAGACGCACCGAGATTGTTCCCAACGCTGAAGAATTCAATCCTGAAGATTTCTATGCCGATGATGATATGCTTATCACAATTTCCCACCTGGGTTATATGAAGCGCACACCTCTCAGTGATTTCCGTATACAAAACAGGGGTGGTATTGGCAGCCGCGGAAGCGATACACGCGACGAGGATTTCCTCGAGCATATGTTTCATGCTACCATGCATAATACCATGCTGTTTTTTACTGAAAATGGTAAGTGCTTCTGGCTCAAGGTATATGCTATACCTGAAGGAACCCGTACTTCAAAGGGAAGGGCCATTCAGAATCTCATTCACATTGAGAGCGAAGATAAAGTTAAAGCTTTCATTAACGTTAAGAATTTCTCTGATACTGAGTATCTTAAAGATAAATATATTGTTATGGCCACGAAGTTCGGGGTCATTAAAAAAACGGCCCTGGAAGCCTACAGCAGGCCCCGGCAAAATGGGATCATTGCCATAGGAGTGAGGGATGGCGATAGTCTGATCCAGGCCCGACTTACAACTGGTAATATGCATCTGATTTTGGCTCTGAGGTCGGGAAAGGCTATACGCTTCCCTGAAAGTACCGTTCGTAATATGGGACGCACTGCTACCGGTGTGCGTGGAATCAGACTAAAGGATGCGAAAGATGCAGTGATTGGAATGGTCATTGCTGATTCGGATAATGAAGATACTACTTTACTGGTAGTCTCTGAAAAGGGCTTCGGAAAACGTACCTATCTGGAGGATTACCGCATTACAAACCGCGGGGGCAAGGGAGTTAAAACTATTAATATTACCGAAAAAACAGGTGCTTTGATCAGTATTAAATCAGTATCGGACCAGGATGACCTGATGATCATCAACCGCTCGGGAATTACCATACGACTTGCAGTACAGAGCGTACGAATAGCCGGCAGGGCCACACAGGGTGTGAAATTAATCAACCTGCGTGAGAACGATACGATTGCTGCAGTAGCAAGTGTTCTGAAAAATGATGAAGATGAGGAGGAGGATATACAGGGAATAGAAGCTATACCTCCCGATACCCCGGAGAATAATGACTAAGCATAGTATAATATTATGGAATAACCACGTTATACTATTTATAATAATGGATTTATTAAATTTGCCCTGCTGCTGGGTGCGGCAGTCTATTAAATTTACTGTTAAATGAATTCTAAAACACTATGAAAATGAATAGATTATTGTTTTTTCTTACACTTATTTTTTTAATCCCTGCCCAGGGGATTGATGCACAAGCCGATATGGCAACAGGTACACCTGAATCTAACTTTTCGATTTATAAAAACAAGCTCAAGAAGAGCGAAGAAGGTCTGGCTGATGAGAAAAAGTCGTCCAGTGCCAAATTCTGGATTTCGCGTGCCGAACTGATGATGGATATATTTAATCTGCATCGTCAGTTTCTTCAGCCGGGTACACAGCAGATCCACGTAAATCTTATTTATCCTAATCCGGATGATAAAAAGACCTGGCAGGATGATGAAGGCAATCAATTTGAGGAACTGATCTACGACAAGCTGAAGATTAAATTGAAAAACGGTGTAGTTGAAAATTTCGAAGAGCTGGAAGTATTATATGATAATCCACTTCACGAAGCTTTACGATCGCTTGAAATGGCCCAGAAAATTGATACTATTGGCAAATTAAGTAAGAAGATCAAGGAGGACTACACCAAGCTTACGCTGCATTTTGAAAGACTGGGAATTGAAGAATACTACCTGCCTGATTTCGCCGCATCTCATAAGTCATTTTCATCTATCGGGATTATCAACGAAAAGCCAGTGATGGAAGGTATTGTGGACACTACATTGCTTTTTTATGCAGGAATGGCAGCCTACCGGGCCGAAATGAACAACGAAGCTATTGAATATTTTGAAAAGGCCGCCAAATACAACTATCCTGAGCCGGAATTGTATATATACCTGAAAATTAAATACCTGGAGGTTGGAGATACTGCAAGTGGAATCAGAGCCCTTGAGAGAGGTTTTAAGTTGTTTCCCTCGAATCAGATGGTGCTTCGGGAGCTTATTAACTATTATCTTTTATCGGGCATGGCGGAAGAAGCCATGGAGTACCTGAAACTGGCACAAGAAGAAGATCCTAAAAATTTGTCCTATATATCGGCTGAAGGATCGCTGTACGATAAAATGGGAGACCAGGAGAAGGCACTGACAACCTATCAGAAGTGTATTGATATGGATACGACCTTTTTCGATGCCTATTATAATATAGGGGTGATTTATTACAACCGTGCTTACCAGATGTATAAGGACGCCGAGAGTATACGTATAGCCAGGGATTATGGTGTTGCTGTCGATGCAGCCGATGTAGTGCTGGCAAAATCACTGCCTTATATGGAAAAGGCACATCAGATCGATCCCAAGGAAAGGCAGACCATTGAAACCCTTAAAACTTTGTATTATCGTATGCAGATGAATGATAAGTACGAAGAAATGAAAGCGAAACTGGAAGCATTGCCGCCACCAACCGAAGCGGGCGGGGTTAAATAAAGGAATTTTAAAAAACACAAATAGGAAGGGAGATTATAAACGTCTCCTTTCTCTTAACATTTTCAATTTAACATAATATTAATTATACGACAACCGCAGAGAAATTGCGTTTCCCGTTTTATGAGGAAACTTTCGTATAGCTTTGCTATTTAACATAGAATCAGTACTAAGACTTCAGTTTTAGTACGGTAATGATTTTATGTTAAAGAAAGTTTCCACAGCTGTTAGTTTGATAATGGCAGTATTACCCAAGCTGTTTTTCATATGTTAAAGCAATTTCTCGGTGTTATTTGCATACTGCCCTATAATATATCCGTAAAATTGATTTCTCGTCCCAGAAGCAATTTCTCCTCAGCGCTCAGAAAAAACCCAAGTGGTCAAGTATAATGGATATTATATTAAATAGAGCTTCACGTAGCCAGGATTAAACGCTCGTTTAAAACCATACAATCTCATTGAAAACCTCATAAAACGCCGTAGCGTTAATCATTTGTCGCATAATTAGCACTATATTAAGTAGCCGCACGGCCTGCTCCAAAGCGCAAAAAATAAAATTTGTGAAGAATGTACAAATTTTATTTGTTTATCACTTCCACAGCCTCAACGCCGGCCGCACAGCTATAAGACAATAATGCCCACCGCGCTGTTTAAGTTCTATATAGCTTAAACGCTTATAAATGAGATATTTGACCTCTTAACCGCAAGAGTATACGCATATTCGCTCCTTACCTCGCTCAGTTTGCTATACACATGCTATCATTCCGGTATTCCCCTACCGTATTGAGAAACACCAATTTCTATTTAACATAATAATATTATAATGGATTATACTTTTCCTTCAAATTCTTTCATGCCCTCGTGCCGGGCGGCATTTCTTTTGTCTTGAAACAAAAGAAACGAAAATTCAAGAAGAAATAATGCTTCAGCCCGCCCTGTGCAATAGCAACAAAAATCGCACAACGAAAATGCGAGGCACCTTGTGGATTTTTCTAGCCATTGCCCATTCCCGCTGGCTCTGGCCCGCTATTTCTTCTGGCCTGCGCACTGGAACCAAATTCAGCATTAATATCTATTTCACAGCTATAATATTAAGGGACATTAACGGACCCCCCAGGTACAGTACCGGTGCTAGGTACATTTTTATTATGCCTGGATTTGATAATTCTACCTGAAGATAAACGTACCCTACCTTTGTTATATGGATTTCTTTTTATACTAACCGGTAGATCTTCAAATTTATACCATATCTCCCAAGTTTCATCTGCTTTTAATCTTCTAGGTAATGGTCTATCATTATGGATTACACCTATTTGCCCTGTATGCTTTCTAAAATAGACATGGGTTACTTCAATCTCTCTTTCATTCGAAAGATTTGTAACATTAAGAAATAGATATTTGTCTTTTATTCCTGAAAAAAAGCCACTATGAACTGTAAAACGAATTTTTCTTCTGTTCTCAATATATTTCCAAAAAAAGCCTATTAGCGAATTTAAAATATCAGTAGGATTCATCTTTTTCGATTTTGTTTATAGATAAATGTTTATTTAGAATTAATCGCTTTTCTGATCTTTCTTGTTTTCTTCTTGTTCATTTTTGATAATATCGTATAGAGGATTTGCTGTTATTGGTTTTGAGTTTTCAGATATGGATTTCTTGTTTGAAATCTTTCCAGCATCTTTATTCAATGATTCAACAATAGTACTATCTTCATATATTAAGCTTATAACTAGATATTTAGATCTTGTTTTGAAAGAGAAAAATTGTGGATGTTGATCAGGTTTGTGAGCAGTTTGACCAGCAATATTCTCAATATCACTATCCACAACGGTAGTGATTGAATGATTCACATAGGTATAATTTTCGTTCTTCAGAAATTTTGAAATCTCAGATACAGCAGAATTATTTTGATTTATTCTACCTGATTCTCCTATTTTAATTAAAAACAATTTATGCTTGATCATGTCTAATTCAATTGAGTAGTTTATTAGTTTTATTGCTAATTAGATTGAAAAGTTTTTCTACATATTTTAGTGCTTCCCTCCTGTCCTTTTCATTTAGACCAAAAATATCATCAAGAAGATATCTCATAATACCAACCTTATTTATTGTTTCTTTCCTATTCTTAGGCTCTTCACCAGAGTATAAATGTTTCAAGTAATGTTCTCTCAGTAAATCAACAATTGGAGTTTTAATCTCCTTTACACTCTCTAGTTTAATATCCTTAAATGAAGTCTTAAAGTCAATAACAGATGACATTTCATGATAAAACTTATTATATGCATTAATATATAGCTGTTGGGGAAAAAGATCCTCAAATACTCTATTTGCATTGTTATTAAAAGCGTCATTAATTGTTACTTCTTCCCAATTACTGGTATTGAGAATTTCTGAAACCTTCTCGTTTTTTCGAATAACTCTTGAAATATCATCCGAATCAAAAAGCACAATTCCTTTTAGATTTAAAGAATTAATATATCGTATCGCGGATTTAATTTCTGTTGTTCCTTCAGCACTAAATATGTTCATCCATTCAAGGAATGGAAACTTGTTTTTTTCGAGAGAGAAATAATTAAACAACCTTGGTAAGGCATACTTCTCAGTTGATCCATCTACAATGATATTTATATCACCAACAAGAAATGAATCATTTAAAAAAACCCCAAGTTCCTTTCGAAGAACTTCAAAGTTATTTCTATAAACCTTATTTTGAATATACGTACCTAAATTGGAATTATCCTTTCTAATATAAAGTATACTGTCAATATCATCTCTTATGACTAAGAAAAGATTGTGGGTGGTATATAGAATTTGACTGCTACTATTTGTTATGGAACGAAAAGTTTTTAATAGATCCCGTGCTCCTTTTGGATGTAGATTCGAGCCTGGTTCATCAAGTAAAAAGATTTGATTCCTATTGTTTTTTCTGGTGAGAAAGTGTTTATTTACGATAAAGGCAAAGAAATATTGAAATCCGGGGCTTCTTTCACTTAGTTCAAAAAATTCATCATCTCGTCCAGGGATTTTCTCTTGAACAAGAATACTCACTTTATTATCGTTATAGGATATTTTGAAGGATAGATTGGAATCTTGTAAATAATATTTTTTAAATAATTGACTAATTTGTAATGAATATTTCTCTGTAGCTTGGAATACTTTTTTAGATTTAAAAATATCATAATCCGTGCATTTGGCCAAAGTCAATAATCGACGCATTGATTCATGGTCTTTCTTACTACCCTTTAAATCATCAATTGTTGCAGGCTCGAGGCTTAATTCATCATTTGAGTAAAACTCAATTTCTGGAAGCAGTCTATTTGATACATCCTGTAATAATTTATTATACTGCCTTTTATCTTTCAATTGTTCCTTAAGTTTTACTGCATT
>CAZMVE010000008.1:0-4527 GCA_964569585.1 uncultured Bacteroidales bacterium
TGCATTCAACGATTTTTGCTGAACATTTTTACAGAAATGGCTCAAAGTATATTTATGCTCTTAAAATGAATGTAGCCAAAGCCTTCGCCGGCAATATGAACTCCGGCATCAAGGTATCGGTCTGGGAGGGAGGAAATACACCGGAGCAAATGATATTCGAAAAAGATCTCTATTTATTCGAACTTTCACCGGAGTTGGAATCCTATATCCGGTTAGATACCTTAATTCTCGTCGATAAGGACTTTTTCGTGGGATATACTATAAATTATACTGAACCTTCTGATACTTTTGCTTTGTATACAGTAATTCACGATAATGATAATGAAAACTCTGCACTTATGTGGAGAGGAAATGGCTGGGAAAACCTGAGCAACGGGAACAATAGCATTAGTGCAAGTCTTGCTATAAGTCCTTTAGTGCTCGACTATTATCCGAAAGCCGATGCAGAGTATGGTGAGTATCCTTATGCTGAAGTAACTCTTTATCCAAATCCTACGTATGGTATTCTTCAGATACTATTTGAAAATAAACCCGAGGGTGATGTGTTCATTTCGGTTTATGATCTTATAGGGAATATTTTGTATAAGAAACAGGTTTTCCAGCCTGAGCCTAATATTCAACTCCAAACACATGAGATTCTTAAGCAGGGAATTTTCATTATGAAAATTGAATATGATAATAAAACTGATATGAAAAAGTTTATAAAGCTACTTTGAAATTTTTATTGTAAATTTTATTTGTTAACCTTAATGAATTTGAAAAGTAAAATTTTATGAAGACATTAATTCGTATAATTATTTTTTTAGTTGTACTGTTTTACCCATTTTTTTCAATCTTTTCGCAACAATCCGTGCTTGAGGTTATTGGGACAGCCGAAAGCAATATGCAACCTTTGGCAAACGCAAAAGTTACTCTGTTTAAAAATGGGAATCCTATTCAGTCAGTTCATACGCAATCAAATGGTGAGTTTATTTTCAATCTGGATGTCAATGGTGAATATTTGATTGAGATTGAGAAATCAGGTTTTCTTCCAAAAAAGATTGCCTTTAATACAGAACTCCCAAATGAAGTTACAGGACGTTGGACGATGGAATTTGCAATGAGCTTGTTCCCGGGCTGTGAAGGTGTCAATACTTCTATTCTTAATGAACCGGTCGATCGCATTAAATACAGCTCAAATAAATCAGATTTTATTTCCGATGAAGCATATGTAAGAAACATGCAGGGCAGAATACAAAGACTAGTACTTGACATTGACAAATGTGAGGCTGATAAGTTTCAAAATCATCTGGATGAAGGCAATCGATTATTACAAGCTGGAGAATATAGTGCTGCAGCTGATCAGTTTGAAGAAGCCCTGGCTATTTTCCCAACCGACCGAACAGCACAACGTAAATTGGAAGAAGCTGAAAATGCTGCAGGTGAAAGCGTCCAAAACGAGAGACGGTATAATCAGGCTATTTCAGAGGCCAACAGGCTTTTGGCCGATAATAACTACGAAGCCGCAAGAGCAAAGTATAATGAAGCCCTAACCTACAAACCAGAAAATGAATTTGTTCATTCAAAAATCACTGAAGTTGACCAAATATTAGCAGTTAAACGACAAGCTGAGTTGAACAAACAACAAACTGATAATGCTTATAATAGTCTTATAACCCGGGCTAATGCTGCATATATCTCAAAAGATTATGAGGCATCAAAGAGTTTATATGAACAGGCCCTATTGATTAAACCTGATGTACCACTTCCGGCTCAGAAAATAACAGAACTTGAGCCCCTTATTGCCAGACAAAATCAAGAATTGCAGCAAAAAGAAGCTAACCAGAAAACTTACCTGGAAGCTATTGCTATGGGAGAAAGTGCATTTCAATCCAATGATCTTGAAACTGCGCGTCAGCATTTTAACAGGGCTCAATTACTAAAACCGGAGGAAAGTTATCCTCGTCAGAAAATAGAAGAGATCGATAGATTACTTGATGAAAGAAAAACTGCCAACCTACAGGCACAGAAAGCAGCTCAGCGACAAAAAATTGAAGAATCGCTCGACGAAGGAGATGCCTTGCTGGCTCAAAACAATTATGAAGCTGCAGAAGCGGCATATCGTAATGCACTTCAACTCGATCCTAATGATGTTTACGCCAAGCAACAGATCAATAAGGTAAAAAGTTTGCAGGCAACGGCTGAGGCTCAGAAACAAAGAGAAAGAGAAAGATCATATTCCGAAGCGGTAACAAGTGGTGATGAGCTGCTGGCAACCGCCTCTTATGAGCAAGCTATACAGGCATACAAGCAGGCATTGTTGCAAAAACCGGATGATATTGCTACAAGAACAAAACTGGCCGAAGCTGAACGTAAATATAACGCTGAGCAACAGCGCCTGTCAAATGAACAGGAAAAAAGGAAACAATACGATCTGCTTTTGGCAAATGGGAATAATTTTTTTGGAACGCAACAATATTTGGAAGCAAAGCAAGCTTATCAATCAGCAATGAATTTATTTTCCGATCAACCCTATCCAAGAAATAAAATACAGGAAATTGAAGGAATACTTGCTCAAAAGGAAAAACAGAAACAATACAACAATCTAATAAGTAATGGCGACGGATTCTATTCAGCAATGAATTATACTGCTGCGAAATCGGCTTACCAACAGGCAATTACAGTAAATCCTTCTGAAACATATGCCCGACAAAAAATAACGGAAATAGATGCAATTATACGCGAAAACGAAAGACAATCTGCTGAGATGGAACAGCGGAATGCTCAATACACAAAAACAATTCAGGAAGCCGATAACCTGTTAAGCTTGTCAAAGTTGATTGAAGCCAGGGTAGCCTATCAAAGGGCTTTGGGGCTAAAACCAAATGAAGCATACCCACAGCAGCAAATTACTAAAATCGACGGTATGGTGGCGGAACAAGAGAGAAAAGCAAATGAGAACAGAGTAACTGAACAGTATAATACTATCATCACTCAGGCCGATCAGTTATACAATCTAAATAAACTTGAAGAGGCAAAAACAGCCTATGAACGGGCATTAAGCTATAAATCTACAGAAATTTATCCGAAAAGTCAGATTACTAAAATTGATGCGCAATTGGCACAGATAGAGAACGAGCAACAGGAACGAGCCGCATTTGAGCAAAAGTACAATACAATTATAGCAACAGCCGACAGAGCCTACGACCAGCGGGATTATCCAAACGCTAAAACTGCCTATATCCAGGCATTGAATTTGAAACCTGCGGAAAAATATCCCCAGGAACGTTTAAACAAGATAGCTGAATTTGAACGTATAATTGCTGTACAGGAAGCCAACCGGAATGTTACTACCACTGCGACTAACACCGCGGCTAATCCTACATCATCACCAACCCCATCGAAACTTTCCGATCTTAAATTCGCAAACGATAGTGAAAGAGATAAATATCTGAATGAATTGCGTAAGAAATATCCTGAGGGTGTTACTCTCGAGGTTCATAAAGAAAAAACATATACTACCAACAGGTACGTTGTGATTAGGTCCGATGAGGTAAGGGAATTCAGAAAAGTACAGTTTAGCTGGGGTGTTGAATACAGTTTGAACGGTATTCCAATATCGGGACAATACTTCGAAACTCAGGTTAAACCTCGTGAAGGTGAATTTTTTCAAAAATTTGACTTTTAATATTGGGTTTTGTAACTAACAATCCTGATCTTCGTCTTACTTAAAACTATGAAACTATGGGAACACTAAAACGAACAGCATCTTATATTCTTATTGGACTGATTCTGATTTTCACTATCATCTCTATTTTGGGGATATGGGGTCTTATTAATATCGACCTACAAAAAGTAATGCTGAATACACTCTACTCCTTGCTGGTTATATTTGCGGCTTCGGCTGTAATACTATTCATATTTACTGTTTTGATAAAAGATGATGAGAAAACCAAGGAGTAGTTTTATTGGAACAACTATTAATCAATTAACATACTGAAATAAATATTCATCTAGTTGAGGCACTGTGATGTTTTTCTTGATAATAACTTTATTTTTATCAAGAATGAAGATTGTTGGTGTTTGTGTAATATTAAATTGAATACTTGCCGGATCATCTGAATCCTGGTATGTATTAATCCATGTAGTCGGAAGTTTTTTATAGTTCCATGCTTTCCATACATCAAGGTCATTACCTGTGTATATTGAATATACCTGCAGATCGACGTAGTTATATTTTTTCACAAGATCTATTAAGTCCTGCAATATACGCTTGCAATTCGGACATGAGAAGTCCCAGAACAGCACAATTGTTAATTCTTTTTGAATCGCATACAACGAATATTTTCTTCCTGTTGCATCGGAAAGTACAATCTCCGGGGCTGCATTACCGGTTAATACCGGCTGAATTCGTTGAGCCTCTTCCGAAAGTAAGCGGATTTCACGGGCAGATAACCAGGGAGCTTTGCCAGCCAGATAAAAATTCTGAATCAGGTGAAGATAGGCCTGCTCACCTGTCTCCCGGTGCTTTTGCTGGCTGAATTTTTG
>CAZMVE010000008.1:4627-52335 GCA_964569585.1 uncultured Bacteroidales bacterium
ATGGATCGTTAGATATTTCATTCTCTCTTTTCAACGAATCAATTTGCAATAGTTTTCTAGCTACTAAGTTTAAATATTGATGGTAGGTCTCACAGGCTGAATTTCCCTGAATATTAATTTTTTCATTATCAGACAGGATATTATAATACCCGGATTGAGTTATCATAAATTCAAACGCACTCGAATCGGCCATTCTAAGAAAATAAATACCTTCATGATCGATACGGGAATACTGACCACGACCTTCGGAGTTAAGTTTTATCTGATCTTTAAACAGGATTTTACTGCCATAAGAGTAACCTAAATCCACATTTTGTCCGGCATAAGCTTTCAATTGTATAGCAAGAAGATAGATAGAATCAGATGAAGCACAAAACAACTGTTCAGAAATTATTGATAATGATATAAATAGTAGTAACTGTTTTATCATTTTTTCGTAGCAGAATAAAAAAAATCACTCATTAACAATATTATTAAAAATATTGCGTTTTACTTTGCGAAACTTTTGATACCCTAATTCATGTTATCAGTCCTTATTCCGGTCTATAATTTTGATGTGCGTGACCTGGTAAAAACTTTAAGTTTCCAGGCAGAAAGCCTCAATATACCTTTTGAAATTATTGTCATTGATGATGCGTCAGACAAAGAAATCATTACAACTAATCGAATTATTCGTGATTACACAGGTGTAAAGTATATTGAGGAAGAAATTAATCTGGGACGTTCAAAAATCAGAAATAAACTTGCTGATTTAGCGATTTACGACAATCTGCTCTACCTCGACTGTGATTCTCTCATTGATAATCCTGATTTTCTTAAGAATTATTATATATATCTGGGAGATAGGAATGTGATCTATGGAGGTAGGAAATATCTTCAAAACGAACCCAAAAATAACCATTATCTGTTGCATTGGCTTCATGGTATTAAACGAGAACAGATATCTGTTGTTAAAAGAGCAAATGAGCCCAATAAGTCATTTATGACCAATAATTTTATGATCTCCCGGGAAGCTATTGAAAAGGTGCGTTTTAATGAGAGAATTAGAGGATATGGACATGAGGATACATTGTTTGGATACGATTTGCTAAAATGTGAGATTACAGTTAAGCATATTGATAATCCTGTTGTTCACATGGGTCTTGAATCAAGCGAAGAATTTCTGAGAAAAACCCGCGAAGGGATCAAGAATTTAAAGCGTATTATGAAAATAAACGGGAACGAGAAGAAACTCGTAAAAGACATTACTTTGTTAGCTTACTATAAAACAATCAAGGATTTAGGCTTGGATGGAATCTTGCGTTACCTTTATTACAAACAGGAATACCGCCTTCGGCAAAATTTAATGAGCGAAAAACCGAATTTGTTTTTATTCGACCTTTATAAATTAGGTTATCTCTGTTCTCTTAACGGAGATATTCAATAATTCCCATTCTATCTCACGATCACCTGTTGAAATTGAATTCTAGTATTATCTTTGTAGCCTTATTTTAAGTTGTATACTTTATAATTAAGCTAAATAAAGGCGTACATAATCCTTTTTAGAAACTATTGTTGATAATGTTGTTACACGAATCTATTCTATCTAATACTGTAAAAGGAATAAGCGCTCTGTATGGAGCGCAAACTGATAAGGAACTTATACAGATACAAAAAACCAAAAAGGAATTGGAGGGAGATATAACCCTTGTTGTTTTTTCGCTGTTACGTTTTTCAAAAAAAACGCCTGAACAAACGGCGGATGAACTTGGAAAATATTTAGAAAAAAACCTGGGATATATCAAAGGCTTTGAGGTAATAAAAGGTTTCCTGAATCTTACTGTAGATGCCTCATATTACCTGGACTTTTTAAAGGATGAAGCATCAAAGGAGGATTTCGGCCAAAAGAGACCTCAACCGGATTCCGAGTTAATAATGGTGGAATATTCTTCACCCAACACAAATAAACCTTTGCATCTGGGACATGTTCGAAATAACCTTCTGGGATGGTCAATCTGTAAAATATTGGAAGCAAACGGTAAAAAGCTTATAAAGACAAATATTGTAAACGATAGGGGAATCCATATTTGTAAATCGATGCTGGCCTGGCAAAAATGGGGGAAAGGTGAGACACCTGAAAGTAAAGGAAAGAAGGGCGATCACCTGGTAGGGGATTACTATGTGAAATTTGATCAGGAGTATAAAAAACAGATCCAAGAACTGGTTAGTAAAGGTAAAAGCCAGGAGGATGCTGCGAGAAAAGCCTCTCTCATTATTGAGGCACAGGAAATGTTACGCAAATGGGAATCGGGCGATCCTGAAATCAGGCAACTTTGGGAAGTAATGAACAGCTGGGTATATGACGGATTCAATACAACATACAATCGTTTGGGTGTGAGTTTTGATAAAATCTATTACGAATCGGATACCTATTCCGTAGGCAGAATGAGTGTATTGGGCGGACTGGATCAGGGCATTTTTAATCAAAAAGAAGATAATTCGGTTTGGGTCGACCTTTCTGCAGAAGGATTGGATGAGAAGGTGTTGCTGCGTTCCGACAGCACGTCGGTATATATGACACAGGACATAGGCACGGCGCAACTCCGGCAACAGGATTACAACTTCAACAAGATGATTTATGTAGTGGGAAATGAACAGAACCACCATTTCAAAGTACTATCGATAATTCTTGATAAGCTGGGATTTTCCTGGGCGAAAGATTTATATCACCTGTCTTACGGCATGGTCGAACTTCCCGAAGGGAAAATGAAATCGCGTGAAGGTATTGTAGTAGATGCCGATGACCTGATTGATGAAATGATCAAAACCTCACGTGAAATGGCTGATGAACTGGGAAAACTGGAAGGTCTCTCGGAAGAAGAAAAAGAAAATACCTACCGAATTATTGGTCTTGGAGCATTGAAGTACTTTATTCTCAAAGTCGATCCGATAAAAAATATGACATTCAATCCAAAGGAATCGATTGATTTTAATGGTCATACCGGACCGTTTATACAATATACACATGCACGTATCTGTTCGGTATTAAGAAAAGTAGTAGATACAGAAATTGATACTTCTGCTTCATTCCCATCCAGTCTTCCTATAAATGACAAAGAAAAATCGATAATAAAGCTGTTACACGAATACTCCGATGTTGTCGCCGAATCGGCAGCAAATTATAATCCTGCTCTTATTGCCAATTTTATGTATGACCTGACAAAAGAATTTAACCAGTTTTATCATGATTATCCCATTTTGAAAGAAGAGGATGCGGCCACAAGGAATTTCCGTATTATGCTAACTGATATATGTGGTAAAGTGATTAAAAAAGGTATGGATTTATTGGGTATTGAAGTGCCTGAACGCATGTGATTTTAATAGAATATCTTTATTTTAGCGAGCTGAAAATACAGTACCAGATATGTTTGACAATTTATCAGAGAAACTAGAGCGATCATTTAAACTATTAAAAGGCCAGGGAAGCATTACCGAGATCAATGTTGCCGAAACTCTGAAGGAAGTTCGCAGAGCGCTTCTCGATGCTGACGTTCACTATAAGATTGCTAAATCGTTTACCGATAACATTAAGGAAAAGGCCCTGGGACAAAAGATACTTACAGCTGTCCAGCCCGGTCAGATGATGATTAAGATAGTGCACGACGAGCTTGCCGTGCTCATGGGCAGCAGCAATGTGGACATTGATATTAAAGGAAATCCATCTGTGATTCTGGTTGCCGGTTTACAGGGTTCGGGTAAAACTACTTTTGCAGCTAAGCTGGCGCATCATCTGAAAAGTAAGAGAGGTAAAAATCCATTACTCGTGGCAGGCGACGTATATCGTCCTGCCGCTATTGATCAGCTGCAGGTGCTCTGCGAGCAGATAGGTGTGCCGGTTTATACCGAGGAGGGAAATAAAGATCCCGTTAAGCTATCGAAGGATGGTATAAAGGAAGCCAAAAGAACCGGGAGAGACCTCGTAATTATTGATACTGCCGGCCGGCTGGCTATCAATGAACAAATGATGGATGAGATAGCTTCGATCAAAAAAAATGTGAGGCCTTCAGAGACTCTGTTTGTAGTCGATGCCATGACAGGACAGGATGCAGTAAACACAGCAAAAGAATTTAATGACAGGCTGAACTACGAAGGTGTTGTACTTACCAAGCTCGATGGTGATACCCGCGGTGGAGCAGCTCTCTCCATCAGGTCCATAGTTGATAAACCTATAAAATTCGTTAGTTCGGGAGAGAAAGTAGAAGCTCTTGAACTTTTCCATCCTGCTCGTATGGCCGACAGAATACTTGGAATGGGCGATATTGTATCGCTAGTTGAAAAGGCTCAGGAGCAGTTCGATGTGGAAGAGGCTAAAAAACTTCAACGCAAGATTGCCAAGAATCAATTCAATTTTAACGATTTCATGAAGCAAATTCAACAGATAAAAAAAATGGGGAATATTAAGGATCTGGCCTCAATGATCCCAGGTGTCGGAAAAGCAATGAAGAACCTTGATCTCGATGACGATGCTTTCAAGAGTATTGAAGCAATTATCTATTCAATGACTCCAGATGAACGTGAAAATCCGACTCTATTAAACGGTAGCAGGAAAAAGCGTATAGCCACAGGCAGTGGCACCGATGTTCAGGATATTAACCGTTTGCTGAAACAATTTGATGAAACACGAAAAATGATGAAGATGGTTCAGGCGGGTAAAAATTTAAACAGAATGATGAGTTCAATGCCGGGGCCCAGTAAATAATATTATAAAAAGCAATAGAATGCAATTGATCGATGGAAAAAAAACAGCCAGTGAAATAAAATTAGAAATAAAGGCTGAAGTGGAACAAATTGTCGCAAAAGGTCATAAAGCACCACATCTTGTTGCTGTATTGGTAGGTCACGATGGCGGTAGTGAGACTTATGTAGCATACAAGATAAAGGATTGTGAGGATGTTGGATTTCGTTCTTCGCTTGTTCGCTATGAAGATGATGTCACTGAAAAAGAATTATTGAGAAAAATTGATGAACTTAATCAGGATAAGGACATCGACGGATTTATTGTTCAATTACCTCTTCCATCGCATATCTCAGAGCAAAAGATCATTGAAGCCATAAATCCCCATAAAGACGTTGATGGCTTTCATCCTGTCAATGTCGGGCGGATGGTTATCGGGCTCCCCACTTTTGTATCGGCAACACCTTACGGAATCCTTGAACTTATCCGGCGCTATAATATAGAAACAAAAGGAAAAACTTGTGTGATAATTGGTAGGAGTCAAATTGTTGGCCGGCCGCTAAGTATATTACTTTCACAAAAGGGTATTGATGCAACTGTTACTCTTGCACATAGCCGGACAAAAGATCTGGAAAAAACTTGTTCTCAGGCTGATATTCTGGTTGCAGCTATGGGATTGCCGGAATTTGTTTCAGCCGGAATGGTAAAGGAGGGTGCAGTAGTAATCGATGTTGGCACTACACGCGTACCCTCGAACGAAACTAAATCGGGTTTTAAACTGAAAGGAGATATTAAATTTGAAGAAGTGTCTCCGAAATGCAGCTATATAACTCCGGTTCCTGGAGGTGTTGGACCTATGACGAGGGTTTCATTATTAAAGAATACACTTCTGGCAGCAAAAAAGGAAATCTATTCATAAGAAATAATTAATTTAGATAGGCTGCTTTCTAAGTTTAATTTGGCAGTTTTCAGTAAAATAAAAGGATTAATGAAGTTAACGAGGTATAATTCCTTCAGAATATTTTTCTATGTTTTTGCGGTATTTTCATTAGTTACCTGTACACTCGATAATGAAAATAAACAAGATTATGAGCATTGGACCAGTGCCGATCCGCTTGCTATTCATCACAGGGTGAGAGAACAGAAGTATTTGCAGGGAAATCTCCTAACCAATAATTCTTTCGAAAGCGGCAGATTAATTGAGTTCGATTCAGTTACTCATACTACGAAAATTGACGGTTGGGATTTAATAGGTAAAGATGTCGTCTGGATTCATCCGGGGAGTGATTCAATTCTGGCAGATACAACTGAAGTTCACGATGGCGTATGCAGTATTCGTATTATCAGGAATAGCGCAAGCGAAACGGAAGAGTTTGGTGAGGGTGTATTGTCTAATTTTATAAAGGTAATTCCAGGTAACTATCAGCTATCTTTATATTTAAAATTGCAGGATGTTGAAAATCTCAAATCCAGATTAGGAACCCGACTATATGATGCAATCGATATAAAGCTTATCAGCTACGACAGAAACAAAATACAAATAAATGGCGATTTTTATGCACCTTATTATAATACTTCTATTGATAATTCATTCAAAGGTCTGTCGTTTGCAAATTTCACTTCAATCGATTCTACTGAATGGATTCATATTTTAGGACGCTCTCATCTTTTCCCATTTCCGGAAGGCGATCTGCAGGACGAAACTAAATTCGTACGAATCTTTATCGGATTAAAGGGTACAGGTGGTATGTGGATTGATGATGTTCAGTTCAACTATACACGATGGAATTTTACTCAGCTTGAGAGACTCTCGCCATATTTAGATACTACCCTTGCCAAGAGTAAACTTATTACACCTCAACCCCGCACAGTTGAGATTCTGGAATCGATCATATATTATCGGCCCTATTACAGAGACCTTTTTCCTGTGGTGCTGGTTCCGGAATTACCCGATGGACTGACTATGCAGGCTGCAAAACTTTTGGAATCCAGGATTATGGAGTTGCTTATAGATCTTACTGATATTCAGGAAAAAGATATTCCATGCCTGATAAAAACACAAGATTCATTTCGGCAAAACGAAGCTTCAATAATATTCTCTTTAGGTTTGACTGAAGAAATGAAAAAAAATGCTGAAAAACTACCTCTTGAATCAATACAAGGGAAAAAGAAGGGATTTATGATCCAGACACTCGATATTGCCGGACATATAATATTTCTTTACGGCAACACTCCGGAAGCTAATTATTTTGCAGTGCAAACGGCCTTACAACTTTTCGATAATAAGCGCTTATTGTTTCATAATGCTGATATAATTGATTATCCTGTCGACAGAGATTTTGGCTTGCTGTTATTAGATGCATCCGATTTTACTATTGATTTTCTTAAAGCAAATAATGAAACACGATTTGGCTCCGTATATCTCCCTTTAAGAGATGCTAATGTGTATAAGATAGTTAGTAATGATCTGCGTTTTGCTACTTTTTCGAAATGGCTCTATACCTCGTATAGTTCAGATGTGTTCAAGAATAAAGATTTCGGAAAGATTACAGGAGCCTTAAATGGTGTGGCCCTGTTATATAACGATATACCCGCTGAAATAACTATCGATGCTATTATTGAGAATTTCAATGCAAAGCAGGCTAATCTTAAAAATGAAGATTTAACAGATCTTTCAAATTTAATTAGTGAAGTAAAAGCGCATAATCTTGATTTGGAATTGATGCCACCGTTCACAAATAACCGATCATTAAATAAAATGATATTTGATCCAGCAAATCTTCTCGAAAGCGATTTATCAATGAATTACAAGCTACCTCTTATTTGGAGTGGATATCAATATCAATCCTGGCAAATTGACGAAGCCGACCTTATGTATTTTAAGCTATTTACTCAGGAGTCTGTAGTATTTTTCGATTATACGCTATTACTTCGCAGTGATGCTCTCGGATATTTTGCCAATGATTCGGTTTATCCCTATAAATTACTTGCATCATCCCTTTTTGAACCTTTTTCAAACGAGGTATTGCCTGAAGTTTACCAGGGGGTAACAAAGACAGTTGTTGTCTATAAGTATTCAAATGTTTTCGACAGGATCAGGCTTCAAACTGCATCCGACTTTTTTTGGAATCCTGATAATTACGATCCTGATTTATCTTTATTCAGGGCATTGGTTTCGGAATTCGGTGATGAAAATGCACGAATTCTCCTTTATTATAACGATTACTATTTCAAGATCAGGTCCGACATTCTGCTGGCCGGGATACAAAAAAATCCACATAAGTACCAGCGCAGAATAGCTGCTTACCTGAAAGAAATTCATACTCTACAAAACCAACTTGAAGAGAATCCTGTCGCCGGAAGTCACCAGGAATTATTGCAAATCATTAGTAACCTGACCAAGGATTTGGAGAGACAACTTGAAAATTCCGGCTTGCTGATTTCAACAAATTAAAAATTTATTAACGACTGTACTATGAGTGCTATTATATACTTTAGCCAATTTATTTTTAAAGCTGTTAATATCTGCAAATCATTTCTTTTTTATTAATTACTAATTTAGATTAATCAGCCAAAGAGAAAAGATATGAACGATAATTACGATTCATTTAACGAGGAAGATGGTGTTTTTGAATCAATCAGCCGTTTTGAGGAAATGGTAAACAGGAATGATTCATACTATTTTGATATCTATGAATTTGAAAATATTATAGATTACTATCTTGATCAGCATAATTTCGTTAATGCAACTTCTGCTATAGAACGAGGATTGAAACAACATCCTTTTTCAGCATCTCTAATATTGCGGTTGGCACAGATTTACATTCAGAACGGAAAGCCTTCAAAAGGATTACAATGTATACGGGAAATTGAACCTGTTGAAAGTTCGAATTTTGAGTTGTATCTTTTAAAAGGTACGGCACTTAATGTTTTAGGCCGAAAAGATGAGGCACATCAGGCCTTTGACAAGGCAATTGTTCTAACAATCGATAGCAAGGATGATGTTGTATTCAGCGTTGCCTGTTCCTATTTAAATACCCGCAGATACAATCTGGCTATTAGATATCTGTATCTTGCCCATGAGATCAATCCTCAGAATTTATCAGTGATACATGAATTAGCCCTTGTTTATGAAAAAACTGATCAGCTCGATAAAAGCATAAAATACTACCATAAATATCTCAATATTGATCCCTATGCGGAGCACATTTGGTTTAATCTTGGGATGGTATATTCAAGTTTAGAAGAGCATGAAATGGCTATAGAGGCTTATGATTATGCCATAGCAATATGTCCCGATTATGTTTCTGCCTATTTCAGCAAGGCCAACACATTTGTTAATCTTGAGAAATATTATGAAGCCATTGAATCATATAGGCAGATATTATTTCTTGAACCTGACAATATGCAGGCATATTCCTATATCGGTGAGTGTTACGATAAGCTAGGGATGTATAAGCGATCCATTTATTTTTATCGTAAAGCATTATCTGTTGATAATACTTTCGGAGACGCTTGGTATGGACTGGGTATGGCTCATTTTAATATGAAAGATTATGCTACCTGTATTCAACTTTTCAAAGAGGCTAATAAAACGGATCCCGAAAATCCTGATTATTGGTATATGCTGGGTGAGACATATCGAAAACTTGATCAGTTTGAAAAATCTGCTGAATCCTATGATCGCGCAGTGGAGCTTGATCCAAACGATTATGAGTCATGGCTCTCACACGCCGACATATTTTTCATGGAAAATAAAGTATCTGAAGCAATTTCCCTCCTGAATAAAGCTTATGAATATAATATGGATATTTCTAGCATAAATTATAATCTTGCAGCCTATTATCTGTATGATAACCAGCCTCAATTAGCAGGCAAATATTTTGAAAAAGGACTTCTGATTAACTTCGATGAATATGGAGATATTTTCGATAGATTTCCTCTGGCATCGAATAATGAGATTTTTTCTCAATTAATTCGAAAACATAGAAAATTAAGTCAGTAACATATGAATTTTAAATTACCTTATATTCCCGATAGATCAAAAAAGCCCAGAAAAGAAGGACTTACTATGGTTATGGATAAAGGACTTAGCGTAAGAGAAACTGAAGACTTTATTGATACTTGTGCAGAAATTACTGATTTTGTAAAATTTGGCTTTGGTACATCGGCTATAACTACCCGGTTAGAGGAAAAATTAAAACTATATCGTGAAGCCAATATTCGTCCCTATTTCGGAGGTACTCTTTTTGAAGCTTTTGCAGTTCGTAAAATTGTAGATGAATATCGCAAACTCATTGATAAGTACAAACTTGATCTTGTTGAAGTTTCAGATGGTTCAATGAGCATGCCGCACGATGAAAAACTCGAATACATTCGTACCTTATCAAAACAAGCTACTGTAATCTCTGAGGTTGGCTCGAAACAGCGTGGCGTATTAATCCCTGCCAATGCATGGGTAGAGATGATGAAAACCGAACTTGAAGCAGGCTCTTTTAAAGTAATTGGCGAAGCGAGGGAAAGCGGTACAATAGGAATTTTTAATAGCGATGGTTCACCAAACGAAAACCTGATTAACACAATATCTTTAAATATTAAACCTTCAGATATTATTTGGGAAGCTCCTGAAGGCAAACAGCAGGTATGGTTTATAAAACTATTCGGATCGGAAGTTAACCTGGGAAATATAGCTCCTAATATTGTTATACCTCTCGAATGCTTGCGGTTAGGCCTTAGAGGCGATACTTTTTTCGATTTTCTGCCCAAAGAAGATAAGACACGCTAACAACCTACTTACGATTATTTGACTAATCTCGATTTTCAGATTTAGTTTTCTTTTATTCTCTGTTCAGTAATCATTTATTAGTATTAGAACATAAATGAAGGTATAGCTATTTTTAGCAAAAGCTGTAATGCGTAAATACAACTATAGTAAGAAATGCTAACTTAGCGGCGAATTTAAACGCAGGAGGAGTGAAAAGAATCAGACATTATTTATTACTTATTTTAAAGGGGGTTGGCATGGGTGCTGCCAATGTAATACCAGGAGTATCGGGAGGTACTTTGGCACTTATTACTGGTATTTTTGAAGAGTTGATTGATTCGATAAAATCATTCGATCTTGAGTCGTTACGTTTGCTGTTAAGAGGAAAGTTACTGGAATTTGCAAAACATGTTAATCTTTATTTCCTTCTGGCGGTTTTTGCAGGAGTTGCAACAAGTATCCTTTCGTTAGCCAAGATTCTCGAATATCTTTTTATTAATTACCCGGTTTATATATGGGCCTACTTTTTTGGTCTCATTCTGGCCTCGATATATTTTGTGGGTCGGACAATAACCAGATGGAAACTTTCAGTTGTTATAACCTTTCTGATTGGAACGGTTATTGCCCTGATTATTTCATTTCTTAAACCGGCAGCAGAAAATGATGGATTTGTTTATCTGATTGTATGCGGTGTGGTAGCTATTTGCAGCATGATACTTCCGGGATTGTCAGGTTCATTTGTACTTATCCTTTTAGGTAACTATCATCTGGTAGTTATTGAAGCGGTGAATGAATTGAGGATTGACATTTTTATTCCTGTATTATTAGGCACTGTTGCCGGACTTATCGCTTTTTCACATCTCTTATCCTGGATCTATAAAAAGTTCAGGAACGAGACAATTGCAACTCTTACAGGTTTTATTTCAGGATCATTAATAATTCTCTGGCCATGGAAAAATTCCTTTGATAAAAATGGGATTGAAATTATGATAAACTCTTTTGGAGCATTTATCGATAAGCAGGGTAAAATACTGAGTGATATTAAAGTTTATAGCTATGAACATGTATTGCCTGACAAAATAAATTCAGTGGTTATTTGGGCCGTCATTTATATTTTTGCCGGAATAATTTCGATATGGTTATTGGAAAAATATGCCGGAGAAAAAAATACTTCTGACAAAGTATGAGAAAATTCGGTTTGATAGGATTTCCATTGGAACATAGTTTCTCAAAAAACTATTTTACAAAGAAGTTTGAATCGGAGAAATTATTCGATTGTGTTTACCATAATTATCCTATCGAAAACATTCATCAGGTCCAAAAAATAATCAGCGATAATTCAGAGCTAATAGGTTTAAATGTCACTATTCCATACAAACAGAAGGTAATAGAATTTCTGGATACTATTGATAATGAAGCGTCTGAAGTAGGAGCTGTTAATACTATAAAAATAGTAAGAGAACAAAAAGGTTTCCATCTTAAGGGATTCAATACTGATATTCATGGATTTGAAAAACCTCTTTTGGAAAATCTTAAACCTATACACAGATCGGCTCTCATACTGGGAACAGGAGGCGCTTCAAAGGCTGTTGCCTATATTCTTCAGAAACATGGTATTATATATCATTATGTATCGCGTACACCTAAAGATGATACTATTTATTCATACAATGATTTAACTTCCGGTCTTATCAGAGAACACAAGCTTATCATTAATACCTCTCCATTGGGCATGTATCCTGATATTACAAAATGTCCCGCTATTCCTTATGAAGCCATTGGACCTGATCATATAATGTATGATTTAATATATAATCCGGAAAAGACATTATTTCTAGATAATGGAGAACAAAAAAAGGCAACCGTAATCAATGGATTGCCTATGTTGTATATTCAGGCCGAAAAGTCATGGGAAGTTTGGAACAGCTAATATCTTAATAAACCTGGTAGGCCATTTCGTTCAGTTTCGAACTGAGTTTAATGTTATATTTTTGAGCATTATTGGGGCTCAATTCAAATTTTAATCTATCTCCAATCACTACAAAATTGATAGCAGATCCTTGTTGAATAGCTGCATTTTTTTCTGTAATAATCAATGTGCTTTTATTTGTTACCTGTGTTACAATATTAGACATATACTTTGTCTCTGAGAACGGAACAAACAATATATGGCATGTTGATATCTCAGCAGGTGAACCATAACTTTTAACAGAAATCGGCTGACTGCCAACCTGTTTACCGGAAGTAAAGGTTCTTAGCTGCTCTGTAATGGGAGTTTTTCCAAGAACTCCAATCACAAAGGGACCTGTTTTATAATTTGCCGGCCATTCAATAAGGCGAGAAAAATTATATATAAACAATGCTTCAGCTCGTGCAATGTCGGTTTGGGCGAATGAAAGGATTGGCAGAATGCATAATGATAAAATCACCCCAATTTTTCTCATCGTTTCTAGTTTTTCATGATTTAACGGTTAAAATACTCAATTGTTTCTATTTTTCTTTAAAAAGATATAAACATGAAAACTCTACAAGGGCTACGGATATTCGATTAGGTGCAAAAAGAGGCCTTTCGCAGGTGCTGATTCTCCGGCACGGGAACGGTCTTTTGACTTGATGATTTCTTCTAACTCATTGGCTGTAATTTTTTTACGACCCAGTAATACTAAAGTCCCAACAATAGCTCTTACCATATTGCGCAAGAACCGGTCAGCTTTAATAGTGAAAATCAGCTTGTTTTCCTCTTTTGACCAACCGGCCGATTCTATATGGCAAAGATTAGTTTTGTTATCGGAGTGAAGTTTACTAAAAGATGTAAAATCATCATAGTTCATGAGCAATTGGGAACCTTTTTGCATCAATCCTGTATCCAGTTTTTGAAAAATTGACCAGGAGTAATCATTCCAAAATACATCTTTATGTGTGGAAATATAATATTTATAGGTACGTGATGAAGCATCGAACCGGGCATGAGCGGTAGAGGCAACCGGAAATATGCGCTGAATAAAAATATCATCGGGAAGAAATAAGTTCAGCTTGCGGGTCAGCGATGTCAGATTTTTCGATATATCTTCCGGGAGATCGAAATGGGCCATAAAATGCCTGGCATGTACTCCTGTGTCTGTTCTTCCGGCGCCCAGTGTTTCAACGGGTTGCTTTAATAGAATACTCATTTTTTCGTTAATCTCGGCCTGTACAGTGGGGGCATTCGGTTGGATTTGCCAACCATGAAAATTCTTACCATTATATTGTAATTTTATAAAATAGCGAAAATGCATTGTTTTACTTTTTATGTTGAAGATATTGTATTTTATAAATCACCTCCAAACAATTTTTTAATCCATCAATCAGAAATATATTTTAATAAAACGAGGTTAACCGGGTACTTAACATTTTTTAACAAAAATTCGAGAATATAAGGCATTAATTTAATTTTTTTAAGAGACCCTATACTAGTGAGCGGTAGTAAAAATTACTACTTTCGAATTCGAATTTAAAAGGAATAAAAAAGATTGATTATGAATCGAGTGAGTATTAATATTCAGGAACTTAACGAGAAGATAAAACTGGAAAGCTCTTTTGTGGATCTTGTTAATTTGGAAATGGGGAAAGTTATTATCGGTCAGAAGCACTTAATCGATAGTCTGCTGATTGGATTATTGTCTGACGGTCATATTCTTCTGGAAGGAGTGCCCGGTCTGGCAAAGACATTGGCAATTAATACACTGGCTACAACCATTGATGCTAAATTCAGCAGGATACAGTTTACCCCCGATCTGCTGCCGGCCGATCTTATCGGAACGATGATATACAGTCAGAAGAAAGAAGAATTTATGGTAAAACATGGACCCGTATTTGCCAATTTCATTCTCGCCGATGAGATCAACAGGTCACCTGCAAAGGTACAGAGTGCTTTACTTGAAGCCATGCAGGAAAATCATGTAACAATTGGTAGTGAAACCTATTCACTTCCACGGCCCTTCCTGGTAATGGCTACGCAAAATCCTATTGAACAGGAAGGTACATACCCGCTGCCTGAGGCACAAATGGACCGTTTTATGTTAAAAGTTGTTCTGGACTACCCGAAGAAAGAAGAGGAATTGCTGATTGTAAGAGAAAATCTTCAGCCCGAATTTCCTACGGCCAATAAAATACTTAAACCTGATAACATAATGAAGGCCAGGGAAGTAGTAAAAGAAGTATACATGGATGAAAAAATTGAAAATTATATACTCGATATCGTTTTTGCTACGCGATATCCCGAAAAATATAATTTGGCAAGGTTTTCGTCAATGATAAATTATGGTAGTTCTCCGCGTGCCAGTATTAATTTGGGTAAAGCCGCCAAAGCTTTTGCTTTTATTAAGCGAAGAGGCTATATAATACCTGAGGATGTAAGGGCAGTATGCCATGATGTAATGCGACATCGTATTGGACTTACCTACGAGGCCGAAGCAGAAAATATTACATCGGAAGAAATAATTACAGAAATACTCAACACGGTTGAAGTACCTTAAAAATGCATTTATGAATCTTTTCTTCAAATATGGACTGGCATTGATATTTTTTCTGAGTATACATTTATTTTCTTATTCTCAAAACTATATGGGTATGCACAAGGATCAGATAATCCAGACCATGAAGGAAACACAGAATAATTGCAAACTGAATACAGATGCAGTCAATACACATTACAAATACCTGAAATATGAAGATAGGATTAGTGAGATAACAATACTGTATTTTCTTAACGAGGATGATAAATGCGCTCTTATCAGAAAAATGTGTGATTATTCAAATATTAACGATGTACTGGCTGAGTTAAATACTACTTACAAATCGACCGGAAAAGATACATGGGAATATACGGATGGCGGAAAAACATACAACATAATCCTTTCGGAAGAAGATTGGTTTTTTACAGTAACGACCCGGGTAAAAGAAGAAAAGTAAATAATGGAGACTACTGAATTATTAAAACGGGTAAGGAGAATTGAGATAAAGACCAGGGGCCTTACACAACAGATATTTGCAGGTGAGTATCATAGTGCTTTTAAAGGTAGAGGAATGGCATTCAGTGAAGTGCGTGAATACCAGTATGGTGATGATATCCGGAATATTGATTGGAATGTTACGGCCCGTTTTAATCATCCTTATGTAAAAACATATGAGGAAGAAAGGGAGCTTACTGTCATGCTTCTTATCGATGTAAGTAGTTCACGAGAATTTGCAAGCCATGTTCGTCTGAAAAAGAACTTGATTACGGAGATATCTGCTGTTCTTGCATTTTCAGCTATTTCTAATAACGATAAAATAGGGGCCATACTTTTCAGTGATCAAACTGAAAAATTTATTCCTCCGAAAAAAGGAGTTCAACACATTCTGAGAATAATCAGGGAGTTGATATATTTCGAACCACAGAACCCGGGCACCAATATAAGCGGAGCTTTGGAATACCTGATTAATGCTATTAAAAAAAGAAGTACAGCCTTTCTTATCTCCGATTTTATCGACAATGGATATGATGATGCTTTGAAAATTGGGAGTAGGAAGCACGATATAATTGCCCTTAGGGTATATGATCAACGCGAAACTGAGCTGCCGGATGTGGGCATGATATCGATGAAGGATGCTGAGACTGGAAAACAGGTTTGGGTCGATTCATCGCTTCGGAGTGTTCGTGAACATTATACCCGGTATTGGCAGGAAAAAACATCCCGGATTCATGAAGTTTTGCAAAAGCTTGGGATCGATTATACAGATATCGCTACTCATGAAGATTATGTTAAACCTTTGATGCAATTATTCAAAAAAAGAGCCTGATAATATCAATTGTTGTGGAAAGAAGGATTTTTTTCAATATAGGCATTCTCATCTTATCAGGCGTAAATACCCTTTTTGCGCAGAAATTATTAGTTGAGACCAGCATAGATACTAATATCATTACTATCGGCGATCAGATAGGACTAAATTACACGCTAGAAAAAAAGAAAGATCTTGTTACGAAACTACCCTCTTTCTCTGATATCTTAACAAAAGGAGTGGAAATTATCGGAGAGTCAGTTATTGATTCTTTTCTTATAAAAGATGATTTGCTGAGAATAAACATTAACCTGACTATTACCTCTTTCGATACAGGTCTCTATTATCTACCCCCGCAATCCATAATATTCAACGATGAAGGTTTTTCCGATACCCTGTTATCAAGAGCAACGTATCTTATGGTTAAAGGGGTACCCATCGATACAACTTATACTGTCCGCGATATTAAGGGAGTCGAAAAAATGCCCCTAACACTTTTTGAAGGCATTCTCTATTCAGGTATTTTATTATTGATAGCAGCAATTGCATTTCTGATATTTTATTATCTGAAAAGAAGAAAGCAGGAGAAACCTTTCTTTAAGCCTTTGAAGCCGGAGGAACCTGCTTACATTACCGCTTTGCGCGAACTGGATAAACTTAAGGCACAGAAATTATGGCAGCAAAAACAGGTTAAAGAGTATTATACACGTATTACATTTATTATCCGATGGTACATTGAGAAACGCTTTTCATTGGCAGCTCTCGAACATACCTCTGATGAAGTTTTAATTCATATCAAGAAATTTGACATTGACGATATTAATTATTCAAATCTTGAAAGTCTGTTAAACCTGGCCGACCTTGTAAAATTTGCCAAAGGCGAACCTGATCCTGAAGAAAATATCCTACACCTCGACAATGCCTATGATTTTATAAAGAAAACCAAGGAAACAACTTCTGAAGTTGAAATACCGGATGTAAACGATAATTAATTGTGCTGAAGTATTATGAGTGAGATCGTATTTGCATATCCAAAGATGTTTTATCTGTTACTGCTGCTAATTCCACTGATTATCTGGTATTATTTCAGGCGGCATTCAGTTTCTTCAGTTCAGGTTAGTTCAACGGCATCAGTGGAAGGCCTGCCTGTTTCTCCGCGTCAGTACCTGAGACACCTGCTTTTTATCATACGATTGATGATTATTGCATTATTAATAGTAGTTCTGGCAAGGCCTCAGTCGTCAAATAGCTGGGAGAATGTGAGTACACAGGGAATTGATATAATTTTGGCAATGGATGTTTCCAGCAGCATGCTGGCTCAGGATTTAAAACCTGACAGACTCGAAGCTTCGAAGGATGTCGCTATCGAGTTCATTGCAGGACGCCCTAACGATAGGATTGGCCTTGTTGTTTTTAGTTCCGAGAGTTACACCCAATGTCCGTTGACAACTGATCATACGGTTTTAACAAATCTCTTTAAAGATGTCAAAAGCGGAATTATTGAAGATGGAACAGCCATTGGAGTTGGGTTGGCCACTTCTGTAAAGCGGCTAAAAGATAGTGAAGCGATTTCTAAAGTTATTATTCTTCTTACCGATGGAGTTAATAACCAGGGTGTTATTGATCCCATAACTGCTGCTGAATTGGCTAAAACGTTTAATATTCGGGTATATACTGTTGGGGTAGGAACGGAGGGTACGGCACCCTATCCGATGCAGGATATGTTTGGACGAAGGTATACTGCTTCAATGCCGGTCGAAATAGATGAAGAAACCCTTCAGCAAATTTCGGATATATCAAACGGTAAGTATTTCAGAGCCACCGATAACAATAAGCTGCGTCAGATATACTATGAGATTGACAAACTCGAGAAATCAAAGATCAATGTAAAGGAATTCAGCAGGAAAGAAGAAGAATATTTACCCTTCGCGCTGACAGCTCTGATATTGGTACTTGTTGAATTTCTGGTTCGCAAGATATTTTTACGTTCGGTCCCATAAAAATTATTGGAAGTATGTTCAGGTTTGCTAATAGTGCATATTTGTATTTGTTGTTTCTGATACCGCTGTTAATTGCGGTCTATATTTTATTGGTTCATTTACAGAGAAAGGCGACACTTAAGTTTGTGAATTCTGCTTTTTTCGAGTTGCTGATGCCACTGCGCTCACCGATAAGAAACCATGTAAAATTCATAATATTCCTATTTGTCTTGGCCTCACTTATAGTTGCCGTAGCCAGGCCACAATTTGGTTCAAAGCTGAAAGAGGTAAAACGTGAGGGGATTGAAATAATCATTGCACTCGATGTGTCGCGCAGTATGCTAGCCGAAGATATTAAACCGAACAGGCTGGAAAGAGCAAAACAAGCCATTATAGCATTAATTAATCGTATGCAGGATGATAAAATCGGTATGATTATTTTTGCCGGTGATGCCTACACACAATTACCCATTACTACCGATTATATTTCCGCAAAAATATTTCTATCAAACATCAATACAGAAATCGTATCCAAACAGGGTACTGCTATTGCTTCTGCAATTGATCTCGGCGCGAAATCGTTCACACAGGATACGGAAGCGAGTAAAGTAATTGTAGTGATATCTGATGGAGAAAACCACGAGGGAGATGCAGTTGAAGCAGCAAGATTGGCTGCTGAGAAAGGAATTAAAATCTATACTATAGGTATGGGCTCTCCAACTGGAGCACCTGTTCCTCTTTCACGCAGTGGGGGATTACAAACAGGATTTTTAAAGGATCGGCAGGGTGAAGTGGTTATTTCCCGCATGGATCCAACCATGTTAAGTAAAATAGCGGCTGCCGGTGATGGAGAATTTTTTGGTGCATCATCAGGAAATGTTGGATTAAATCAATTGTACAACGAACTAAATAGTCTCAATAAATCAGAAATTGAAACCAAGGTTTATTCCGACTACGACGATCAGTTTCATTACTTTATCCTATTTGCCATTTTTTTGTTGATTACTGATATTTTTATTTTAGAGAGAAAGAGTAGATATTTTAAGAATTTTACATTATTTAAGCATAAGTAAAATAATGAGAAAACTAATTGTATTAGTATTCATCGTGCCAACAATTTTACAGGCTCAAGAGGCCAGAAACGAAATAAGAAAGGGCAATAGTGAATATAGAGATGAGAATTTCAGCGAAGCTGAGTTGCATTACCGACATGCACTGGAGAAGGATCCTGAATCGTCGCGGGCAAACTATAATTTAGGAAACACACTTTATAAACAGCAGCAATACCAGCCTGCTATTACAAAATATGAAACATTGACAAATACTTCATCTGAAAAAGAAGATATGGCTAGGTATTACTATAATCTGGGGAATTCTTATTTTCAATCCCAGAAGTTACAGGAAAGTATTGAGGCTTATAAACAGAGTTTAAGGCTCAATCCGCAAGATGTAGATGCCAAACATAATCTATTTCTCGCTCAACAGCTTATGAATCAACAACAACAAAATCAGGACCAACAAAATCAGGATCAGCATAATAAGGACCAGCAAAATCAGGATCAACAGAATCAGGATGAACAAAATCAAGATCAACAGCAGCAGCAACGGCAGCCGCAACAGCAGAGCCAGCCGCAACAAATATCACAACAGGATGCTGAACGACTTCTCGAAGCTTTAGAGCAGGACGAGAAGGAAACTATGAAAAAAGTACAGGAACAAAAAATGAATGTCAGGAAAACACGGGTTGAAAAAGAGTGGTAAGTAACAGTATATTCGATCGATTATGAAACAACAGGTAATCAGGTATTTCTTTTCAGGTTGTATTTGCTTGCTGGGATTAATGTCTTTTTCCTTTGCTCAGGAAGTTTCCTTTACTGCTCAGGCACCGAAAGTCGTTAGGGCGGGAGAACAATTCCAGCTTCAATATACCCTTAATCAGAATATCGACGAGTTTATACCATCCAATTTTGGAGAATTCCGATACTTGAGCGGGCCAAGTACCGGTTCGAGTACATCAATCAGTATTGTTAATGGAAGAACGACACGTACATCAACCTATACTTTTACTTACTATTTACAGGCTCCATCTGAAGGAGGTACATTCACGCTGGAACCAGCTACTGCGACTTTCAAGAGAAAACAAATCCAATCCAATCCGCTTACAATTGAAGTAGTAGTTGCCGGAAGTAAACCTTCACAATCTACCGCTTCGGGAAAGCAAGGCACTACGCAGCAAGCTGCGGAGTCAACAAGCACAGGGGAAGATATTTTTATTCGCCTTGAATTGGATAAAAAAACGGCCTATGTAGGAGAACAAATTACCGCGTGGGTCAAATTATACACTCAGGTTAATATTTCCGGAATCGATCAACAGTTCAAAGGTCCCGAATTTGTTGGTTTTTATCAGCAAAATATTGAATTACCCCAACTTACTTCACTCGAACGTGAAAAGGTAGGTGACGATATTTATCATACAGGAGTAATACGAAAGATTATTCTGACACCACAAAAATCAGGCGAGATAATTATTCAACCTTTCGATTTACTGGTTGAGGTACAAAAACAAACCCGCCGCCGATCACAAACCATATTCGATGAATTTTTTAATTCGCCGTACGAAAGAGCTCGCTTGAATTTAAAAAGTAATCAGGTTAAGCTGAATATAAAACCTTTACCTTCCAATCAACCAGCCCATTTCAGTGGTGCCGTAGGAACCTTCCAGATTAACGGATCGGCCAATCTTACGGAAGTTTCAGCAAACGATGCGGTTACATTTAAGGTGAATGTTACCGGTAAGGGAAATATTAAGCTGATCGATAAGGTTTTGACTAATTTTCCTCCGACTTTCGATGTTTTCGATCCTGTTAAGAAAGTTCAGACTGATGCGAGTACTGATGGAAGAACAGGAAAGGTGACTTTTGAATATACGGCCATACCAAGACATGCGGGTAATTTTAGTATACCCCCCTTTTCGCTGGTTTACTTCGACCTGGCAACTAATTCTTATAAAACTATAAGTACACAATCGTTTGATATTGCTGTTTATAAGGGTGAAGGAGATAGCACTTCCATTGTGGCCAGCAATTTGTCGAAAGAAGAAATTGAATTGCTCGGAAGCGATATCCGGTATATTGAGACAAAAACCAATCTTATTGCCAGGGGAGATTTTCTTTTCGGATCGAAATGGTTTTATGGAATTTACATTATCAGTACATTGGCTGCTATAATCATTTTAATTGCTCGTCGAAGAAAAATTCAACAAAATGCCAATGTGGCTAAATTTCGCAACAGAAAAGCAGGGAAAGTAGTAACAAAGCGTTTGAGAAAGGCAAAAAAATTATTAAAAACCGATAATAAAAATGATTTCTTCGATGAAGTGGAACAGGCATTGTGGGGTTACCTGGCTGATAAATTCAATATTCCTTATTCAGAATTATCAAAAGATAAAGTGAATGAAGAATTCAATCGGTTGAAAATTTCGCAGGAGATATCAGATGATCTTTTTAGAATTCTGGACACCTGTCAATTCACGCGCTTCGCTCCTGGTGGTACAACAGAAAAAATATCGGATATATATTCCAAAGCAGCCAATATAATAAGTAAACTGGATCAAAATCTGTAGCCATGAAAAAGTGCTTACTTCTGGTAACTTTATTTTATGTTTTCAATAATTTATTACTTGGTGCAAGTTTCAATGTTGATTCAGCTTTCAATTCAGCCAATAAAGAATACATAAACGAGAATTATAATGAGGCAGTCAGGCAATATGAAGCCTTACTAGGCCAGGGATTTGAATCGACCGAATTGTACTACAACCTGGGTAATGCATATTTTAAACTCACAAATTATCCGAAATCCATTCTGAACTACGAAAGAGCACAATTACATGATCCACGCAATGATAATATTAAATTCAACCTGGCAAAAGCCCAGATTTATATTATTGATCAGATTGAGGAGATTCCTGAAATAATTATTACAAAATGGTTACGACTTGCAATTGCCTGGTTTTGGTCCGATACTTGGGCATTGATGAGTGTAGTTTCTTTTCTCATTTGTTTAGCGGGATTTTTACTTTATTTTCTGATTTTAAAAATAAGTTTTCGTCGGACAGGATTTTATATAGGAATACTATTTCTGATTTTGTCTGTCTTCACTTTTATTATGGCCTTTAAAGCCAGGTCGATACTCGTAAACAGCAGTGGCGCCATTGTAATGACTCCTACAGTAACTGTAAAAGGATCGCCCAGCCAGACCAGTACAGATTTATTTATTGTACATGAAGGGGCAAAAGTATTTATACTGGAAGAGCTTAACGAATGGTTTGAAATTAAATTGAGCGATGGCAAACAGGGTTGGCTTCTTAAATCTGACGTCGAACCCATTTGATTTTTCTATCTGGAGATATTAAAAGAAACTTTCATATTTTCTGAGATCCGATCGTGCATTAAGGCACATGACCGGAATATTGTAATTGTTTGAGATGTATTTTTGATCTTTTAATCCAAGCATTAGTTTGGCTACAGTAATGTTTTTACTGAGCATAATAATTATAAGTTCGGCCTTAATTTGATTGGCATATTCAACTACTTCATTTGGCTGGCTAAAATAACTTCTCCCTGTAACTATTTCATAATTAATATCCTTTCCTTCAAGAAATCTTTTTGCAAATTCAAGATTATTTCGAACATGATAATCATTGGCATGGGGTTTAAAAAGATAGATCTTCGAAGTATAATATTTGGAAAGGAAGCTTATCCATGATAGTTTTTCTTTATTTTCATACCTGAAGTCGATTGGAAAAACCACACGTCGTAGTGCTATTCGCTTAGGGGGAGCCTGAACTAAGTAAAATGGAATTTTTGAGCCGATCATAACTCTGATGGCTCTTGATCCCAAATATTTTTCTTTGCCGTGAGGCTTCTGAGTTTTCATCACAACAATAAGGGCATCAATAGTCACAGCAAAAGTTCTTATAACATCCGACACACGTCCGGGCCGGACTTTACACTCTATGTTAACTCCATATTTGTTAATAAATCCTTGGGCAGCTTCCTGAAGTTGTTTTAAAGTTTTTGATTCATTCTTCAGATTGTGAATAACATGCAGAAATACAATATTCGACTCAGTTATCGTTGCAATTTGTACCGCATGTTTAACAGCATGCTCAGAAAGTTCTGAAAAATCGTAGGGGACTAATATTTTTCTACGAGTTTGATCCATTTTAACCGAATTTACTACAATTAAAGTAATGATTTTTTATGATATTTCAGTAAATTAATTTAGAATGAAGTATTTTTCAATTTAATTTCAATAACAATGAACGCAGTTTGGCTTATCATAGTTACATTTTCCGGGTACATTCTTGCCTATTATACCTATGGAAGGTTTCTAGCCCGCAAAATCTTTAAGCTTTCCGATAACAATCGTATGCCCTCAGAGGAATTTAAAGATGGAGTCGACTATGTTCCGACGAAGAAAAATATTGTTTTCGGGCATCATTTTACAACAATCGCTGGCCTTGGACCCATCGTAGGACCGGCAATAGGAATAATCTGGGGATGGTTACCTGCGTTACTCTGGGTTTTTCTGGGATCGATTTTTATGGGTGCAGTGCATGATTTTTCGACCCTGATAATTTCGGCGCGCAACAAAGGTATGACAATAGGTGATCTTACGGGGGATATTATAGGTCCGGGAGCCAGATATGCCTTACAGCTTATTATGCAGTTATTGCTCTTTATAGTGCTTTCTGTTTTTGCTCTGATCGTTGCTACCTTATTTATTCTGTACCCTGAATCGGTGATCCCAATTTGGCTGCAAATTCCTATTGCGATGTGGCTGGGCCGTCAGATTGAAAAAGGGAAAAATGATTTTCTGTATTCCATTGTTGCCCTTATATTACTGTATGCCTCAATAATGCTTGGCATATACTTTCCGATTGATCTGGCTAAACTTTCATTTATCAGAGGTTTCGCAGCCTATGGGATAGATGTAAATAATCTGATAACTGTTATCTGGTGCTTGCTTCTTTTTATTTATGTTTTTTTTGCATCAACATTACCTGTACACCGCTTGTTACAACCCCGGGATTATATTAACTCGCATCAGTTGTTTGTAGCGCTGTCGCTGCTTGTTGTGGGAACTATTATTGCGCATCCGGTAATTACGGCACCAGCCATCAATTCAAGAGCATTTGCTCCTGAAAGTGATGTACCGAACATGATGCCAATTCTATTTATAATTATTGCATGTGGGGCTATTTCAGGTTTTCATTCCATTGCAAGCTCGGGTACTACAGTTAAACAGGTGAAAAAAGAAAAAGATACTTTATTTATAGGATATGGCGGCATGCTCACCGAAAGTTTTCTGGCTGTGTTGGTAATAGTAGCTGTTGCCGCTGGGCTTGGGCTAGGATTTGAACAGAATGGGATTAAATATACCGGAAGCGATGCCTTTTTCCATTATTATTCATCGTGGTCGGCCGCCAACAGCGGTATTGGTGCTAAACTTGCATCTTTTATCCAAGGAGGAGCCAACCTGTTCGAATATCTTGGTATTCCTCTTTATATTGGAAAAACCATGATAGCCGTTTTCATAGTAAGTTTTGCAAATACTACGCTCGACTCAGCTGCGAGGATACAACGTTTATCCTTACAGGAATTGTTCCGCTCGAAGAAATCGGAAAAGATTATCAGACCTTTTAATAATCGTTATATGGCAACGCTGGTCGTTGTTTTAATGGCTGCAATAATGACTTTTGTGAAACCCGGGGGGAGAGGTGCCATGATACTCTGGCCATTATTTGGCTCGTTAAATCAACTATTAGCTGCACTTGGTCTCGCTGTTGTGAGCGTATATCTTTATCAGAAGAAAAATAACTATCTGCTTGCTGCAATTCCCATGCTTTTTGTGTTGGGAATGACACTGTGGTCGATGTTTGAAAATCTGCAGGATTATATAAATACAGGAGAATACCTTCTTTCTTTTATTTCATTAATAACTCTGATCTTGGCACTTTGGTTGTTAATTGCAGGAATACGTTCGGTAATTAAAACAATTGTTAATAAGGTGTAGATTGAATATCTCCGATTAGAGTAATAGGCAATGATACAGGGAGGTACTATTATTCAATGTGTAATATCAAAATGCTTGAATCCTTTAACTGTATCCTCACTTTCTTTAATTTCCGATACATTTGCATAGGTCGGTCCCTTGTAGCACCAATCGATAAAATGCCTTAACTGTAGTTCAGTACCCTCAGCTTCAATGTAAACATTTCCGTCATATAAGTTTTTTACGTATCCCTTAATGCCAAGTGAATTAGCCATATTCCTACAGGCAAATCGAAATCCGATACCCTGAACCCTGCCTATAACAGTTATTTTCTTATGTATTTTACGAATATTGGGCATAAACTCAATAAAACTATATCGTACAACTTATTACACAAATGTAAAAATAGTATTGAAATCTTTTTTACCTGCATTAATTTATTAGTCTGAATAGAATAAACTGGAACTAAAAAATGCTGTTTATTTTAATTACTGGTAAAAAGTGAAGTCAGCCGGTAAAGTATTTGTTCACTAACTGCAACAATTCCTCTACTTCAATGGGTTTTGTTATGGTGTCGTTACAACCTGCAAGCAGACAATTTTCTCTGTCTTCTTCTGAGGAGAGTGCAGTTTGAGCGATAATGGGTATATTTTTATTAAACTTTTTTATTTCTTGTGTGGCTTTTAAACCATTCATCACCGGCATTTTAATATCCATCAATATAAGATCTATTTTATTAATCGATTTACAGAGTTCTATGGCTTGTTTACCATTTTTTGCATAAAGAGTCTGGGCACCTGTTTCCTGAAATACTGCTTCCAGAAATAGACCATTAACTTCTTCATCTTCCACAATTAAAATGACTCTATTCTTCCATTTGTAATGTTCTGCAATGACTTCATCATCTTCTATTGTATGATTTATTTGCACCGGAGGTATCTCATAAGGCAATGTAAATTCGAATATAAATCCTGAATCACTATTTGTTTCAAAATTAATTTTGCCTCCAAGCAGTTTTACAATCGATTTGGCAATATTTAGTCCCAGGGAAGATTCTTCATTATAACGGCTGCTTTCATCAATACTAAATTGACCAAAACGGTCGAAGATGTTTTTTAAATCTTCTTTTTCAATACCCTGACTTGTGTCTTTAACGAAAAATTCTATTTTATTTTCGGATGGATTTTTATAACCGAGTTCAATATATCCATCCAGTGTATATTTCAATGAATGATTCACCAGGTTGATAAAAACCTGATGCAATCTTCCTGCATCTATAAAGATTTCTATTCCTTCTTTAACGGGAAGCGATACTATTATTTTTACATGCTCTTTTCGAATTTCTGAACGAATATTTTCAATATCTCTGACTATTTCATTAATTAATAGATTGAGGTTAACAGGGGTTTTTGCGATTGTTAATGTTCCGCTTTCATATTTAGCAATTTCTGCAACATTATCGATAAGTTGCAAGAGGCTCTTACTTTGCTTTTTAATTACTTGAATGAATTCTCTCCTGCGTTCAGGTTCGGGATCGGTCATACTCAATAATTCGGCAAAACCTAGAATGGAGTTCATAGGTGTGCATATATTGTGCGATATATTAAGAAGAAATATAGTTTTGATTTTATCTGATTCTGTTGCTTTGTCAAGATTTCGCTGCAGGTCCTTCACCAGCTTATTTTCCTTAGTAATATCACGTATTACACAGGTAAGAATATCTTCATCATCGTTGTTTTTATCATAAATTCCATTCAGCTGAAAGAACTTAATTTCCCTGCTGTCTTTATTACGCTGAGTTAGTTTAAACTGACCACTTATTTTTTTTCCTATTGGTTTTGACTTAAAAATATCTTCAATAAATTGTTTATCGTCTGCATGAACTGATTCGATGAGTGCTCCCGGATTTATCTTCTGATTGGTTAAACAATTGGCAAATTGTGCTTTTAATGAGTCGTTAATAAATAAAGAATCAGTTGAAAAATTATATTGAAAATATCCCATTGAAAGCAAGTTGCTTAGCTGAATAAGAAAATTGATGTCATTTTCTCTGTCTTGCTTCTGCTTTTCTAATTGTTGGTTCAATACCTGAATCTGAGTACGGAGTTCCTTAAGTTTCAGATTATTTTTATTTATAATTGGCATAATAGATAGTCTATAACATCAATGAGAAATTGAAAAAATGAATCAAAGGGTTTAGCGGTTTTCTACTTCTATTGATTGTATAAAAGCCGTATAGGTAATTTCTTTTTCGACATGAGCCTGCGAAAGCAAAATAAGAACCGGCAATTCCTCTCCTGTTTTTTTCCTGATCCTGATCTCTTTTCGCTTGCCAATTATTTTATTATCACCCGGGCTTGTATATTTTATGAGAAATTCATCTTTATCGATGGTTTTTGAATTAAAAAGCAAACTGATATCCTGATTCAGGACTTCATCCTTAGTGAAGCCAAAAAGGTCGACAGCAGCTTTATTGTAAAAAATGATTTTATTATCGTATGAAGTGGTGATAATTACATCAAGAGCATCTTCGAGGGTCCTTTCATTTCTAAGTTTAATCTGTTCAATTTCTTTAAATTGCGTCTTCATTTCATTCTTAGCCTCTTTAAGCTTAAGGCTCAGTTCTTTTTCCGATTCACGTAATAGTATTTCCTGTCTCTTAGATAATTCATTTTGGTGTTTCGATTCTATTTCCATGAGCTTTTCGTTTGTAGCATCGTTACCAATATAAATGACACTATCAACTTCACCATAGGTATTATATATAGCGCTGAAAGCTCCTCTTATCCATTTTTCTTCATCTGTTTTTGTTTTCACCTTAAACTGTCCCTGGAAATTCATGCCCCTAACAACGTTTTCCCATTTTTTATTAAACAAGTCTAATTCTAAGGTATCAATAAGATCAAACAAGGTTAGTTTCGATATGTCTTTTTCAGTATATTTAAAAACAAACAAGAAGGATTCATTATATTCTTTGATATTACCGTTAATGTCAAAAATTACTTTTATACCTGAACGGTTTACTGCATCAACCAATCCTTCAAGGTGCATGCTAAGTTTCTTTTGTTCGGTAGTGTCTAATCCAAGGAATAAGATTCTATCTACCATTCCTTCCTCATCTCTAATGCAGGTATAGGTAGCCATGGTCCAAAGATCTTTATCGTTTTTAGTAACATGCTTCATATAACCCTCAAAGTGTCTTCCCCCGGAAGATAAATCTGTCCAGATGCGTTTGAACCAATCTTCATCCTTTTTTGCGATAAACATCATAATATTTTTACCCTCAACATCTGAATTTGAGGAATATTCCAATTTATGCAGGAATTTAGTATTGGCATAAAGTAGGTGGCCATCAATAGTGTATTCTGCTCGCAACATTGTATGATTAACTGTGTTTTCAAGGCGTAAGAATCTTTCTGCTTGTCTTGCTGCTTCCTCCTGAGTAGCCTGTAATTCTTCCATATTTTGCCGCATCTCCTCTTCCTGCGAAGAAAGTGTTTGAGCCTGAGCTTTAGACTCTTCCAGAAAATGAGCTGTTTGCATATTCATTCTTACCGTCGAAAGTATTGAGGCGGTACTTTCCGCAACACGCTCTACAAAATCAACCTGGTATTGTTCCATAGTCTGAAGCGAAGCAATTTCAATTACTCCAAACAATTCTTCATTTGTAATAAGTGGGGTAACAATCAGCGAGCGAGGATTTGATTTACCGAGTCCTGAGGTAATATTAATATAGGATTCCGGAACATCGGTCAGGTATATTGTCTTTTGTTCAATCGTGCTTGTGCCAATTATGCCTTTTCCCCATTTAACTTTTTGGTTGGCATATTTCTTTCTTCCAAAAGCATAAAATGCTTTTAAAACAAAGACCCGATTATCTTGTTCCCCCTCAATCAAATAAAACCCACCCTGAATGGCATTTATATAATCTGTGAGATTCTTTACTACATTATAAGCCAGTTTATCCAAATTATCATTATCGCTTCGGAGTATTTCACCAAATTTTGCCATTCCTTCTGCTGTCCAATTCCTGATTTCGTCTTCTTTTCTTCTTTTTTCTGCAGTTTCTTTGTTCTGTTTAAGAGTATCTCTTAGTTCTGTTAACGACTTCCCAATTTTATCGTCTTTATCGTCGATAGCATATTCAGCATCAAAATCCTCCTGTATAAGCTGAGTAATAAAATTGTTGATGGTTAAGGTATTTTCATTTTCTCTATCGATTATTTGCTGCTTTTGTTCTAGTTTTTGTTCATACCTCTGATAAATGAGAAGTATTGAGATTGGTATTATAATAATAAGAGTGGCTATAATCCAAAGGATAGGTTTTGTGGCAAAAGTATTGTATAGTGAAGAAAATGAGATTACATCCGATACATCTGAAATATATAACGAAAATAAAGCAATGAAAAAGACTACGATAGTGAATACTAAACTATAGATAGCAGCCTGAACCGAATTTTCTCTAATCTTTATAATTTTCATAGAAGTGGCAAATGATGATAAAACAATTCAAGATTAAATAAATATAATCATTTATTCAGAAAATTGCTGAATTAAATATTCAAATGTTTCGAACATAAGCTAGCTTGATTAGCCCATTCAGTAAGCAAAATCGAGAAGATTTTACACGATTGGTAAAGGGCTTTGCATACAGTGAAAGTTACATTCGTATTAAGATTATCACTAGAATTAATATGTAAGATGCGCATCACAATTTACCTCTAACCTATTGCTCCCAAACAGTAATATCAATTGTTGTAACGATGGATAGGATAAAAGGTTGGATCCTTTCTATCAGATCAGCATAAATAATGGATACATAAATTACTACAGAGATGTAGTGATTTGGATATAAATACTATACTTTTTGAAGCACCAATTCAACCCTTTCTACTAAGTATTGCAGATCGATAGGTTTCTTAATAAAATCAATAGCTCCCATTTTTAATATTCTGTCTACGTTTTCCTCGTCGGTTAAGGCAGATACAACAATAACGGGTGTATTCTTAGTTTTTTGATTTTTTCTGATTTCTTCAAGGAAATCGAAACCACTGATTTTAGGCATTAATAAATCCAATAATATTAAATCAGGAGTATCTTTCTCAATAATTGCATAAGCTTCTTTTGCATTCAGAGCAGTTTCGATTTTATATCCTTTTTCATCAAGAATCGCTTCAAGTAACACAACATTTGTCGTGGAATCATCAACAACCAATATCTTATAATCTTTTGATTCTTCCATTTAGATAGTTACTTTTATCTAAAGCTAATAAAAATTACCGAATATACAAAAGTCGATAAGGCATTAAATCAGTCGAAAGATTAATATAAATTGAATATTTTATTGATATTAATAAAAGTGTTAGTATAGGCAATATTGATTAAGTTGATTTATCTTATATTTTTAATAGATTCATTTCAAATCCTGAACTTTTTATATTATATTTAATAATAATCAGTAGTTCTGATTTCTAGAGTATATTTATGGTAGGTGAAAAGGAGAATATAATACCATTTGGAAGTTATTTAAATGATACTGAGTTACAGAGTGTTATAGATAATAGTAACGTAGTAACTTTTAATAAAAAAGAAATCATCTTTCGTCAGAGTACACGAACCAGCCATATTATGTTTATTAAGGCTGGTATGGCTAAAATATTCAAAGAAGGACGAAATGGAAAGTACATTATTCTCAAAGTGGCTATGCCAGATGATTACCTGGGGCTCCTGTCGATTTATGGAGGCGACACACATCAATATTCAGCATCGGCTATTAATTCATGTGAAATTTGTTTTGTAGATATTAATATATTCAATCAACTACTTCATTCGAACGGTGGATTTGTTGAGAAAATTATAAACCGTATATCCATTGATGGTTTATTTATTTTCAATCGGCTTATGAGTCAGTCTCATAAACAACTGCCGGGCCGTATTGCTGATGTGATACTTTATTTTTCAGAAGTTATTTATAAGAGCGAGAATTTTGAATTTCCTTTTACAAGGCGCGAATTAGCTGAATTAGCAGGTACTACAAAGGAAAGTTTTATACGGACTTTAGCGGAATTTAAGCATGATAAAATAATTGATCTCGAAGGGTCGATGGTTAAAATAAATAGTATGAAAATTGTTAAAACTCTTAGTGAATTGGGTTGATAATTAAAATGCCACTGAAATGTCAAAATTAAATATAATTATTGCGGATGACATATTTACTAATCGTCTTTTACTTTCAGAAATAATTGAAGATTTAGGTCACACTTTCATCACGGTTGAAAATGGTAAAGAGGCTGTGGATGCACTGCTTAATAATAAAATTGATCTTATCCTTATGGATATTGAAATGCCGGTGATGAATGGCCTGGAAGCTACCCGTCATATCAGGGAAAAACTATCTTCTCCAAAATGCTATACGCCCGTTATTGCACTGACAGCGCATAATCCGAAAATATTTTTCGATGATTTTAAGGATGTTGGATTTGATCAGTTGCTTACCAAACCTTATTCTGTGAAGAAAATATCTGAACTTTTTGAAGATTATGCAAAGGGTGTAGATTCTTAGCGTGGATAAGAATCCGTTTCTTTAAAATTTTAGTAATCCTATTATTCTCTCAAGTCCCTCCAGATCATTTAAATCGAACGCATTGAGTTGATTACTATCCATATCGAAAACTCCTGTTATATATTTTTGATTTTCCCGGATAGGAATAACTATTTCAGATTTTGATCTCTTATCGCATGCAATATGATCTGGAAATAAACTTACATCAGGGACAATCATGGATTTCTTTTGAATAATGCTTTGCCAGCATACTCCATGAGAGTGTTCCAGTTCCTGACAGGCAAGCGGTCCCTGATAGGGTCAGACAATTAATCGTTTATTCTTTAAAATATAAAAACCTACCCAGAAGGAATAAGGAACTTTATGGTATATAATTGCATTTATGGTTGCCATTTGAGCATTAACAGAAGGGCTGTGAGATAGAAGTGGCAGTAATTGATTATACAACCTGATATACCGCTCTTGTTTATGTTCAGATTTACTCATAAAAAAAATTATCCAAAATTATTGGATAATTTTCTTTTTAGTCATTAATAGAAAAAATAAATTATGCAGGCATAAAATCATATGTTCTAATTACCTTAAATAAATTATGAGGCAAAGGTTTTAATATGATTCGTTTATCTCCCTGCTGGTAAAGGACATAGTGGTAATAAGTAAAACATTGAAGATTTGTTGGGGAAACGCCCCTAAGTTGAAGTTCTTCACCTGATAAACACATGTTTTTGTCAAGTTTAAGTGTTTGGGTTTGTACTAATGCTTCCATAAATCCTGAGATTATATTTAATAGGCTAAATCTAGCACAAAGAATACCTTAAAGTCAAGCATTAACTGATGATATGGATTATTTGTAAGCGATGATTTATATCACTTAAATATTTTTCTGATACAATGAAGCTTTAAGTGTTTGTTAATATCAGAGCAGTAGTTTTATAGATATAAATAAAAAAAGGGGATGAATATTATTCATCCCGCTTCAACGTGATCCTGCTGGGGCTCGAACCCAGGACCCCATCCTTAAAAGGGATGTGCTCTACCAGCTGAGCTACAGAATCGGAATACTTTTTAAAAAGGAGTTGCAAAGATAATATGTTATTTTAACCGATGAAAAGTATTTTTATTTTTTTAATCATATTTATTAATAGTCTAAAAGCTGTTTACAAACGATAATACTGTTGATAGTATAACTTTTTTAAAGCCTCATCGTATCAAATTAAGTATTATTTTTATTTATAATGCCTAATTAATCCATACATATGAAACATTCAAAATTTTTAATATTAATTGTATTAAGCCTGTTTTTAACAGGTTATACTGTTAAGGCACAAATAACCAGTTTCGGAAAAATGTTAACTGGTGGTATTGACGATGCTGAAAAACTATTCGAAGGTTATTTTACACCTGCTGTTAATGCCTTTGGGGCGAACTTAAACGGTGGATGGTATAATACTGCAAAATGTCATAAACTTGGTGGGTTTGATCTGACTTTAACCATTAATACTGCGTTAATTCCAGACATTGATAAAACATTTAACCTAGGTGATTTTGATTTAACCGGAGAATACAATCCTGACGAATCTTTTGTTCCAACTGTGGCCGGCGAAAGGGAGGTGGGTACGGAGATTTCTTATATCGAAGAGGTAGATGTTCCTGAAGTTGGTATCCAGATGATACCATTGGCCAGTTTTGATGCACCAAAGGGAGCAGGTTTAGGATTTCTTCCGGCTCCTATGATACAGGTTGGAATTGGCTTAATAAAAGAAACTGAATTAATCGGTCGTTTTCTTCCTACCTTAAAAGTAGGAAATGGCGATTATAAAGTTGGAATGTGGGGAGTTGGAGTAAAACATTCTATAAAACAGTGGATTCCCGCAGTTAATAAAATCCCATTCTTTAACCTTTCATTTTTAGGTGGTTACACTAAGCTAACAGGTAATGCGGCTATCGAGCTGACTCCTGATCAGTTGGGTTTTGCAGGAACAACAGTCTACGACCTCACGAATGGTGCATTTTCGTGGGATGATCAGAATCTGAAACTGGTTTCCAATGCATTTACAGCTAACATTATAGTATCAGCCGATTTGCCAATAGTTACTTTTTATGGAGGATTGGGCTTTGCTACAACAAAAACTAATCTTTCAGTTACTGGTTATTATCCGTTACCTACAATTCAGCTTAATTCTTCAGAAGACCATTATTTAGAACCAGTTGTGAATGAAAGTTCTGTAGTTAAGGATCCAGTTGATATTGAAATAAAAAACTCCGATGGTGGAACTACAAAGCCCAGATTTAATATTGGAGTGCGTTTGAAACTGGCGGTTATTACTTTACATGCAGATTATATTTATTCAAAATATTCTGTGGTCACTGGTGGTTTAGGAATAAGTATCAGATAAATTCCTATTAGAATACTACTCCAACTCAACATTTTATTACTAAGTTGGTAAACAAATTAAAGACCTCTCGATATTTGAGAGGTCTTTTTTTAAAAATCAATACTAAGTCGAATTTCAGGATTGGAATATAAGAGTTCTGCAGATTCTGTTAATCCCCAGAGCGCAATTATTGTAAATCCTAATCGTTCTCCAAGCGGAAATCGAAATCCAAATCCTGCTAATACTATATCATACCAGTCACGAGTACCCTTATAATAACCAGTTGATGAATTGTAATATAAGGGCTCAATACTTAGTAATTCATTTTCAGCATAAAGCAAAATACTTCCCAGTCCAATATTGGTTACTTCATTTATTTTATCGAGCAGGGCAAAAGAAGCAAATGTTTTAATACCATAAATACTGCTTTGATAGTAGTTACTCTGCTTAATATACATGTATTTTGGGCCTCCTCCCGCCCAGAATCGGGGTGTGATTTTGTAGCCAACCAGAGGGGATAATTCTATATAAGCATAATCGGTCCAAAATGAGAGTCCTATATTACCTCCAAAGAATATTTTCGCATCATTCTGGTTTTTACTCTTCTTGTTCTTACCATTTTCAGTATTTTCTCCCGGATATTCATACTGACCGGTAACAGTTTTAAAACATCCGCTTAAAAGGAGTAAAAGGATTATATACTTTGAAACATTCATGGTATACTGACTATTAGTATTTTTGTCTACAAATATACATTCAAAAATTTGTTTTATGAACGTAATTATTACTGGTGCAAGTCGGGGGATAGGTTATGCTCTGACTAAAAAGTTATCACAGGAAAAACGCATTAAACTTTTTGTTATTTCGCGGAACGAAGGAAAACTTCAACTCCTCAGGAAAGAATGTATTGAAATAAATCCTGATTTAGAGATTCAAATTATTCCTCTCGATCTCTTGCAATTATCCGGCAACCTGCTCTTCAACTATATCGGTCCGGAACATATTGATATATTAATTAACAATGCCGGAACATTAATTAATAAATCTTTTATTGATCTGAAAGGGGCTGAAATAAAAAAGATGGTGGATATAAATTTTTTAGCTCCTGCAAGACTTATATCCATGCTTTCTTCACAAATGGGAGGGATCAAACCAACTCATGTTGTGAATATTGGAAGTATGGGAGGTTTTCAGGGCAGTGTAAAATTTCCAGGATTGAGTATTTACAGTGCATCAAAAGCGGCACTTGCATCCTTAACTGAATGTCTCGCCGTTGAGTATAAGGATAAAAATGTATTTTTTAACTATCTGGCATTAGGTGCTGTTCAGACAGAAATGCTTGATGAAGCTTTTCCGGGATATAAAGCACCATTCACCGCAGAAAGTATGGCAGAATATATAGTACATTTTGCTCTTGAAGGATATAAGTATTTTAATGGTAAGATAATACCTGTTTCGACGTCCACTCCATAGAATGAAAAATGAATGATTAATAATAAGAAATGAGCAGTGAAGATTTATGCCATCAAGGCAAGCGGAAATATAAGGATTTATTTTACCATGTTTGTTTCATCGTATTCCTTGGGTTGAAGCTGGCCTTTAAGAACCAGCAAACCGTTCCATACCAGAGCATGTAATTCATCTTCGCCCGGGTAAATTACTACAGGAGCTATAAAGGATACCATGGATTTTATATACTCCACAACCATGGGATTATGAGAAATTCCTCCGGTTAGAATAATGGCATCGACATCTCCCTTTAATACGGCTGCGAGGGATCCAATTTCTTTTCCTACCTGGTACGACATGGCATCCTGGATTTTATTAGCATATTCATCGCCATCCTGTGCCAATAATTCTACTTCATAGGCATTGTTGGTATTTAAATACGCCATATATCCACCCTCGCCTGTAATCATTCTTTTAACTTTGTCGAATGTGAACTTACCTTCAAAACACAGCTTGGCTAATGCTCCTGCTGGTATAGTTCCTGTTCTTTCAGGTGAATAAGGGCCTTCACCATCGAGACCATTGTTGACATCAATCACTCGTCCCTTTAAATGAGCCCCTGCAGTGATCCCTCCTCCCATATGGACTATAATCAAGTTGAGTTCCTCATATTTGTGATTCATTAGTCGGGCATAGGCACGTGCAGTAGCTTTGTGGTTAAGAGCATGAAAAATCGATAATCGCTTGAATTCCGGGTGCCCGGTATATCTTGCAACATCCTGTAATTCATCAACAACTACCGGATCGGCAATGAATGCTTTACATTTTGGAATTTGTTTGGCAATTTCATCAGCAATAAGTGCACCCAAATTGCTGGCATGTTCGCCCAACTGACCTTTTCTAAGGTCTTCTTTCATCCGTTCGTTAATCCTGTATACACCCGATTGAATGGGTTTAAGCAATCCACCCCTGGCTACGATCACCTCAATCATATTTATATCAATATGAGAATGAGCCAGTTCATTCAGAATATGCTCTTTACGATAAGAATACTGATCGACAATTTTTTTGAATTCTCCTAATTCATCCGGAGGATGTGCAATGTTTTTTAGAAAAACCGGTTTCGAGTTAAGATAGACGGCTATTTTCGTGCTTGTCGACCCGGGATTTATGGCAAGAATAGTATGTAACATATATAAAACTACTAAGTATTGCTGAGATTATAAGCCAAAGCAATAGAAAATAACTTACTCTCTTCGGAATCGGATCTCGAAGTGACTACAACAGGGGCCTGAGCACCAATTAAAACACCTGCGGCCTTTGCTCCTCCGAGATAAGTCAGACTTTTATACAAAACATTACCCACAGTAATTTCAGGGACAACAAGAATATCAACGAAACCAGCAATTTTACTTTTGATTCCTTTATGCTTGGCTGCAACATCTGAAATCGCAATATCAAGAGCCAGGGGGCCTTCGAGAATACATTCAGCAATTGGCTCCCTTTGATGCATTTCAACCAGATTTGCAGCATCGACAGTGGCCAGCATTTTAGGATTAATTTTTTCAATGGCTGTTAGCAAAGCTACACATGGATTGTCAACACCAAGAGCCCGGAATGTCTTTACGGCATTTCTGATAATTTCTTTCTTAGTTTCGATATCCGGAGATATATTTATAGCTGCATCTGTAAGTCCAAATAATTTAGGATAGTATGGTGATTCGAATAGTCCTACATGGCTTAAGGATCTGTTGGCAGTTATCCCTGAATCTTTGTTAAGAATTTCTTTTATAAAAATTTTTGTAGGAAGTAATCCTTTCATTATGATGTCAGCCTTACCTTTTCTTATAAATTCAACAGATAAACGTGCAGATTCCAGTTTATTTGGAGCATGATAAATCTCATCCATCGGAAGATCCAGTCCTTCTTTACTGATGAGTTCAGCTATTTTTTCTTTATCTCCAATAAATATTGGAGTCAGAAGTCCAAGCTTGTATACTTCTGAGATCGCATTTAATAAATATTCATCTTCGGCTGATGCTATTACTAACTTCTTTTTTAAATTTCTGGCTTTAGCAATAGTAAGTAAATCTTGTAAACTTTTCATTTCAATTTCCGGATTGATGATGATCTGAAATAAGATGTTGTGTTTCTTGTGCTATTATTAGCTCCTCATTAGTAGGAACTACCATTACAGTTACTTTTGAATCCGCAGTCGATATCACTTTTTCACTATCTTGCGTATTCTCGTTGGATACTTTATCAATTTTAATACCTAAAAAATTAAGATTCTTACAGACTTCCTCTCTGGTTTTTACACTTTTTTCACCAATTCCTCCTGTAAAGATCAGTATATCGAGACCTTTTAAAATGGCTGTATAGGCTCCAATATATTTTTTTATGCGATAATAAAACATTTCCAAACCTAGCTTTGCCAGCTTACTGGTATTGGACGCTTCCTCAATTTCCCGCATATCGGACGAGATACCAGTAATACCGAGCAATCCACTTTCTGTATAAAACAGAGTATTCAGCGAATCTGATCCCATATTTTCTTTCTTCATAATATAAGTTGCGACACCTGTATCGACATCACCCGGGCGAGTCCCCATGATTAAACCTTCGAGCGGTGTAAATCCCATTGAAGTATCTATCGATTTCCCTTTATCGATAGCGGCAATACTCGATCCATTACCCAGATGACATGTAATTATTTTTAGTTGCTTTATATCAACATGTAATAGTTTACAGGCTCTTCCTGAAACATAATGATGACTGCTTCCATGAAAACCATACCGGCGGATTTTATATTTTTCATACAAAGCATAGGGTATTGCATACATATAAGCATAATCAGGCAAGGTTTGATGAAATGAAGTATCGAAAACTGCTACCTGCTTAATAGTTGGCAAATGCTGTCGAATTGCTTTTATACCTTTTAAATTATGAGGATTGTGAAGCGGGGCCAGTTCATTGTATTTTTCAATTTCTGACAGAATTGATTCATCGAGAATGATACTATTTCTAAATTTTTCTCCACCATGGCCAATTCTATGCCCAACAGCATCCAGGTCCTTCAGACTTTTTAAGCATCCCTGATCATGATCTGTAATGTAATTAAGTAAAAAATCAATGCCAATCTGATGAGTTAAGATTTCTATTTTAAAATTGACATCCTGTTTCTTGTTTTTCTTAATATTGATAAAAGAATCACTCTGCCCAATTTTTTCGATAACGCCTTTAATAAGAATATCAGAACCAGGCATTTCGAAAAGTTGGAATTTGATTGAAGAACTTCCACAATTAATAACCAGAATCTTCATTACACAATGTTAATCATTAATTAAAATATAATTATTATATGTATTTATTAATGATTTTCATCATAGGGATATATATTCATAGAGTTAAATATGAGGAAGTTGAGAGTTAACTCATTGCATAACAATGAATATCCCTATTCAATTTTGAACTATTAAGTAAATTGGAAATTTAAATTAATAATTATTCGACTTGAAATAAGAGTATAGGTTAAAGGATTCAGAGATAGAGGTATTTACCAATAGCTGATAGTACTTTAGTAGCTTTTCCTTCCAGAAAAATATCGGTGATAGAATTAGTTAAATGAGATTTTTTAATATTGATTTCGATTATTTTTGCTCCATTTTTTTTGGCTATCATAGGTAATTCGGCTGCTGGTAAAACTTCAGCATTGGTGCCAATAATCAACATTACATCGGCTTTACTTACTTCTTCAAACGATTGAGTTTTGGCAAAATGGGGGATAGGTTCGTTAAAAAAAACAATATCAGGTTTTAAGATTCCTTTACAGACATAACAAGTAGGAGGAAGATAATTCAGATCGGCAAAGCTCATATCATATTCTGAATTACAATCTATACAAGTTAGTTTTTTATATGTTCCATGTAATTCATAAACAAATTTGCTCCCAGCCTTTTGGTGCAAGCCATCGATGTTTTGAGTGATAATCGATTCAACGAAGCTCCTCTTTTCCATTTTAGCGAGTATTTCATGAGCTATATTTGGTTGAGCATCGCTTAGATTATCGTAAAACATTTCCTTTATTTTTATCCACGATTGCAGTGGTTTTTTACGAAAGAAATCTATTTCAAGGTATATGGGATGATGAGTATTCCAGATGCCATTCTCTCCCCTGAAAGCGGGAATTCCACTTTCAACTGAAATACCGGCCCCTGTGAATGCTACAGCATATTTAGCATTTCGAATTAGTTCTGCAGCTTTTTTGATCTCATCTGAATTCATAATTCTTTATTCATAACTTCCTATTAGTAACTTATTTACTAATAGGAAGAATTCATATAACCGGTTTTAATTTGGATTAGTTTATTGAAACTACACCTGTTATTAAGCTTATTCAACAAGAAATTTGTGGACCGATACCGTTGTGTCTTCATTGAACTGAATTTTGAAGTCTAATTTACGGAAGACTGAAATCATAGGCTTATTGTTCTTGGTGGTCTCGGCAGCAAGGCGTTTGATACCTCTGTTTTTAGCGATATTCATACAAAATTCAGTAATAATGTATCCAAGATCTTTTTGCTGCCACTTGTCTGTAATAAGAATAGCGTATTCCATGATTTCGACATCAGGATCGGCGATTAATCGGCCAACACCAATCAGTTTTCTAATTCCTTCCTCCTCAATTTCCGCAACAATAGCAATTTCGCGGTCATAATCGATAAAACAAAATTGGGAGGCTACTTCATGCGAATCGTAATAGAAATCATATCTGAATCGCAGGTATATTGATTCTTTTGAACAACTTGCCAATAATTCGAGCCACATGGGTTCATCTTCCGGTTTAATGGGCCTCAGTAAAACATCAGCTCCATCACTGAGCTTGGCATTGGCAACCAAACTTTCCGGATAAGGTCTTAAAATAAGATGAGAATAATCCTTCACCTGTTTTCCAAGCATAGTATGATCTACTACAATTCGCGCATCGAGAGCAATAACATCTTCAGGCCCGACCAGTAAGGGATTTATATCCAATTCTTTAATTTCGGGATAATCGGCAGCGAGATAGGACAAACGGATAATTACTTCTATTAATAAATCAATGTTTTTTGGTTTACTGCCCCGGTATCCAGCGAGCAGGGGATAAATTTTCAGTGATTGTAACATTTGTCTGGCAAGATGTTCATTTAAGGGAGGAAATTCGAGTCGCCTGTCTTTAAATAATTCCGCCGTGGTTCCTCCCATGCCTACAAGCATAACAGTTCCGAAGACCGGATCTTTTTTAATCCCGAGAATTAGTTCAACCGCGTCTTTTGGCGAAACCATTTTTTGAACAGTAACACCTTCAATTTTTGCTTTTGGCAATTTTGCAGTTACTGATTTGATCATGTTTCTGAATGAGGCCCTTACCATCTCTTCGTCTCTGATATTAAGGGCAACACCCCCAGCATCCGATTTATGAGTAATATCTGCAGAATAAATTTTAAGGACAACAGGATATTTCTTCTTTTCAGCAATTTTAACAGCTTCATCTTCGTTAACTGCAACTTCAGGATGTGTTGTTGCAATACCATAATCATTAACCAGAAGCTTTGAATCGTCTTCGTTCAGAATTTTGGCCTTTGGAAATATTGTTGTAAGGTATTTTTTTCTGAGTTCCTCCCGGTCATAACTAAATGATACCGGAACTTCTTTGGGTGTTTCATATAAGTTCTCCAGGTTATTCGAATAGTTGGAGAGAGTCATAAATGCAAGAATTGCTTGTTCAGGTGTGCTATAGGCAGCAATACCAGCATTATTAAATACAGTCATTCCTTTACGCATACTTCCACCACCAAGCCATGCAGCCATAATGGTTTTGGAGGTTTTACCAACAAGAGAGGCAATGGCTTCTGCAGTTTCAGTAGGGGCAGTCATCGCCTGAGGTGTTAGTAGAACAAGCACAGCATCGACATTTTCATCCTCAAGTACAATTTCAGTAGCTTTTGCAAAACGCTCAGGGGCAGCGTCTCCCAGTACATCAACAGGATTACCGCGCGACCAGAAAGGAGGGAGGTAATCATTTAATTTTTGCATGGTAGTATCCGATAGTTGTACAAGTTTACCTCCTAAGGCAATTAGTGAATCGGTAGCCATAACACCGGGGCCGCCGGCATTAGTTACAATAGCCAGATTTGAACCTTTTGGTGCTCTTTTTCGTCCAATAAGATCCGTAAAGTCAAATAAATCGCCAAAATTATAAACCCGGGCAATACCGGCTCTCTTAAAAACAGCATCATAAATTGAATCTTCTGAAGCCATGGCTCCTGTATGTGAAGCGGCTGCAGCTGCCGATTCAGGAAAACGACCAGATTTGTATACTATAATGGGTTTTTTTCTTGCAAAAGCGCGGGCGGCCGACATAAATGCGCGCGCATTGGTAAGCGATTCAACATACAAAACAATGAATTTTGTGGTTGGATCCTGACCGAAATAGTCAATTAAATCTCCAAAAGTGACATCGACAGAGTTACCTATTGAAACAAAATAGGAGAATCCAACATTGTTTTCATAGGCCCAGTCGAGCAGGGATGTACATAATGCGCCTGATTGCGATATAAATGCTACATGTCCCATCTTGGGCATGCCATCAGCAAAACTGACATTCATATTCAGACCGGGAACAATAATCCCCAGACAATTGGGGCCTATTATCCGCATATCAGGAAATTTCGACTTTTCTGTTTTAATCTGTTCTTCAAGTTTCCTACCTTCCTCTCCCGATTCTTTAAATCCGGCTGACATAATTATGATTCCATGAATCTTGGCCTCCCCGCATTCCCTTATTAGTTGCGGGACAATTTTTGCAGAAGTCATAATAACTGCCAGATCAGGCGTTTTAGGAAGACTTTTTACATCGGGGAAACACGGAATTCCTAGTACTGCTTCTCTTTTTGGATTTACCGGATAAACAACTCCGCTAAAGCCACCACCTACTAGATTTTTAAGGGTAATTCCGCCTACACTTTTTGGATCATTTGACACACCAATTAAAGCAATACGTTTTGGCCTGAAGATGCTATCAATTTTTTTTATTGGCATTATATATAGTTTATTAAGTATTCATTATTAAATAACGATACTCAGTTATATTATAAAATTAATTTAAACTTCCCGGAATAAAAAATGAAGTAGGTTAACTAATAATATCTACATTCTCCGGGGAAGAAGAAAAGTTATAATTAATAAGTTACTGGTAATGAATCCAGTATCTTAATATATTTTTTTGATTCCTATTTTTTTGCTGGTCGAATAATAAAAATTAGTAAGGTTCCCAGAAGAACAGCTATCCCCGAGATAGTAAATGCTAAAGGGAAATTATGAAGGTCACCCATTTTACCGCCAAGAATGGGTCCCAAAATACCACCAACACCATAGGCTAGAAATACGAAAGGATAATTCTGACCTACATTTTTCGCTCCAAAAGTATCGGCAGTAATGGTTGGGAATAAAGCAAAGTTGCCGCCAAAATTAAAACCGATCAGTGTAGCTCCCAGGTATAGTAAAATTTCATTTCCGGCCATAAAAGTAAAAAGGATAACAATTATTCCCTGTGTTGCGGTCATAATAAGTATTGAATTCCTCCGGCCCAGTTTGTCACTTAACATACCCCAAATTATTCTTCCCAATCCATTTGCAAGGCTGAAGAAAACTGCCATTGCAGTGCCGGCAACAGCGCTTGCCTGAGCAGCAGTCATGCCTGCATTTTGTAAAGCTTCCATAGGGTACAGTTTCATAAGTCCTATTGACATAAGTCCTGCCCCTGCACTAAAAACAAAAGTTAGGAAAATTAGATAAAATTGAATTTTACCCAGCATTTCGTTACTGGTAAATTCTTTGTCATCATTATTTTTTGAGGCTGTTTCTTTTGTCTCATATCCAGACGGTTTCCAACCGGTAGGAGGCAATTTCATCCACAAACCGCCTACAATAACCATAAGAGCAAATGCAATTCCGTAAATAATAAAAGTTGAAGACAGTCCTAAATTAGCAATAAGATTACCCCATTCTCCTGCCAGTTTTACCCAAAGCATTGCTCCAAAACCAAAACCAGCCACAGCCAGTCCTGTAATTAATCCTTTTTTATCGGGAAACCACCGCATTCCAACGGCAATAGGCACTACATATGCAAATCCGATTCCTGCGCCACCTACTAAACCAATGAGCAGGATCAATGCCCAAAAATTAGTACCGCCTAGAATACCAGCAATGAAATAACCCAATCCTAAAACGATACCTCCGATCCATGCAAGTTTCTGAGGCCCCCAGCTATTCAGCTTTTTACCGGCAAAAACCATAAAAATAGCGAATGATGCCAAACCTATGGCAAATACCCATTGAGTATTTACTTTCGACCATCCTTCCGCTACAAGCGAAGGGGTGAATACCGACCATGCATAAATAGCGCCAAGAGCAAGCTGTATAAGGATGGCACCAACAACTACCATCCCTCTATTCATTACTTTTGTGTTTTCCATTTTTATATTATTAAGAAGTCGGAACTTTATATTCCGACTTCAGATTTTTATTGTGATATTTTATTTTGCAGTTTTGACCTCGACTTTAGCACCTCTTATAATTTCATCAACTACTCCCGGATCGAGCAAAGTGGAAGTATCGCCCAGATTAGTAGCATCACCTTCACCAATTTTACGCAAAATTCTCCGCATGATTTTTCCTGAGCGTGTTTTGGGCAATCCGCTAACAATTTGGATCAGGTCGGGCTTGGCAATCGGTCCGATATATTTGGTTACTGTATCCCTTATCTCCTTTTCAATAGTTTCTCTTTCATCATCAGATAGTTCATCACATATAACATAGGCATAAATACCTGAACCCTTAATCGCATGAGGATATCCTACAACAGCCGATTCGTTCACTTTTGGATGCTGGTTGATAGCGTCTTCTACTTCAGCAGTACCTATTCTATGTCCTGACACATTAATTACATCATCGATACGTCCTATGATCCGGTAATAACCTTCTTCATCTCGTTTTGCTCCGTCGCCCGTGAGGTATAAGCCCTTGAACACTGAAAAATACGTTTCGTAACATCTTTTATGATCGCCATAAGTAGTTCGAATCATTCCGGGCCAGGGGTATTTAATACACAATATTCCTTCAACTCCATTTCCTTTCAATTCTTTTCCTTCATGATCGATGAGAATGGGTTGAATTCCAGGAAGAGGAAGAGTTGCTAATGAAGGTTTGGTGGGTGTAATACCTGCAAGTGGCGTAATCATAATACCTCCTGTTTCTGTCTGCCACCATGTATCTACAATTGGGCATCGTCCTTTTCCGACTATATCGTGGTACCAGCGCCATGCTTCTTCGTTAATGGGTTCACCAACTGTGCCTAAAACTTTCAATGAGCTTAATTCATGTTTAGTAACCCATTCATCGCCCATAGCCATCAGTGCCCTGATGGCCGTGGGTGCGGTATAGAATTGAGTAACCTTATACTTGTCTACAATTTCCCAGAATCTTCCTGCATCGGGCCAGGTGGGAACTCCTTCAAACATAACTGATGTGGCACCTGTCAATAGCGGGCCGTATACAATATATGAATGTCCTGTTACCCAGCCGATGTCAGCTGTACACCAGAATATATCACCATCGCTGTATTGAAAAACATTTTTAAAGGTATATTCAGTAAACACCATATATCCTCCAGTTGAGTGTACTACACCTTTTGGTTTACCTGTTGAACCTGAAGTGTAGAGGATGAATAGCGTATCTTCCGAATCCATAACTTCGGCTTTGTTTTCAGTACTGACACCTTTAATAAGATCGTCCCACCATATATCACGACCGTTTACAAAGTTTACATTTTCGTCGGTACGTTTCAATACGATGGTATTTTTTACAGTCGGGCATTTTTCAACAGCTTCGTCGACAATAGATTTTAAGGGTATAGTCTTGGATCCACGATAACCTCCGTCCGATGTAATAACAACATTTGATGATGCATCAATTATCCTGTCTGCTAAAGCAGTAGCCGAAAATCCTGCAAAAATAATTGAATGGATAGCTCCAATTCTTGCACAGGCTAGCATGGCAACAGCTAGTTCCGGAACCATTGGAAGATAGATAGCGACTCTATCACCTTTTTTAACACCAATTTTTAATAATCCGTTAGAAAATTGTTTTACTTTTTCGAACAATTCACCATAAGTAAGCTTGATTTCTTTGTCTTTAGGATTGTTGGGCTCCCATATTATGGCTACTTGGTCCTTGCGCATAAACATATTACGCTCGAAGATATTTTCAGTAATATTCACCTTTCCGTCAACGAACCATTTTACATCAGGGGCGTTTGGGCCTTCAAATGTCCAGTCTAATGGCTTGTCCCATTTTTTATGCCAGAAATTGCTTTCGGCAATATTCGTCCAAAATCCTTCAGGATCGGATACGCTCTCTTTATATTTTTCAAAATACTCGGCTAAACTTGTGATCTTATTTGTCATAACTCTGAATTTATTTTGATTAGTTATTTAAACTTAATGAATTTTCTACTTAAAACATATAATAAACTCCAAGCAGGAATCTGAAATTCGCGATTTCTTTTGAATCGGTCACAACTCCTTTGCTATCAATATTCGGTTTTTCTGTTTCATCCTTTGTTGCATAAGCTGCTACCGTATATTCTATCTCGGGGGCAATTCTGATTATCCCATTAGTGTAGATTACCCGGGGCGATATCCGGTATATATAATTTATATTGCTGCCGCGCCCATAAATTTTATCGGCAAGGGCATCGGAGGCTCCCATATTTTTTGTATAGCCTGCAAATAAACCAAATTGCCAGGTATCTCCATTGGTTTGGATATCTGTCCAGGCAGAAAGTGTACCAATGGGAGAATAGGTAATATTTTGAAGTCTACGGCTATATACCGTATCGGAGATGCTCTCATAAATAAATGCTTTTTCTGCGTAGCCTCCAATTCCGGTCATGCTGTACATCATTTGTCCCAGTATACCATATAGACTTATACTTACAGGATCAGTCTTCAATTTTAAATATGCGAAAGTGCTAAAACCCGAAACTTTTTCATTGGTTTTCACTTTAACAGGTATACTAAGGGTGTCGTTGGCTGCTGGTTCTAAATAGAGCCGGGGCATGAGTGATTTATAGTTGCCTCCAACACCAATAAGCAGGTTATCAGATTCGTACCCGATGAGCAAATTTATTTCAGGAATGCATGAATTAATTAAATATTTTGGACTGGCACCATCAGGACCTGTACTCACAAAGTCGACCTGTTCAATTAGTGTTCCGGAGATACTTAAATCCCAAACTTTTTTGGTAAATCGAATTTGTGGATTTCGGGTAAAGGGTTGAAAGGGTGCACCAGTATTAAAAGAAACCGTTCCGGGGTAAGCAGAAGTAATAAACATGGGGTGCCAGAATTGTCCAACCAGTAACTCTGCTTTATCCCAGGTTAATTTAACAAAAGCATGACGTAAACGAGATACATTAATATTGGGATTAATATTTCCAAAAAAGGCTCCTTCAATCAATCCCGAAGTTTTTGCCCCAAAAGCATTGGGGCCTGTTATTTTACCGGTAAGCCGGGTTTGAATGGACAGGATGTTAAATTTTGGAGTCGCATTAATGTCATTGTCCTCATAATCCAACAATTCATTTTGAGGGTAGAGTAAAAAATGTCCTTCTCGAATATCAACCGTCTGCCTTGAGTCATAGAAGATGTCAGTTTTTATAAAACCATGCAATTCTATGCCAAATTTCTTTTCTTCCTGTGCTAATCCGAATAAAGAAATTGGTACAAAAAATAGTAATAAATACTTTTTCATTATGATAATAAAAGACTTAGATAATAAATATTGTTTGCGAATGGGGATTTCTAAAAACGAATTTTTAGAAATTCTACATAACGAAACAAAGATATATTTTAGGGTTAGAAAAACAAATAGTAAAGTCTCACTTTTTAAGTTATTAAAGACATTTGAT
>CAZMVE010000009.1:0-1877 GCA_964569585.1 uncultured Bacteroidales bacterium
CGGAGTGCAAATAACTGAATAGTATAAGTAGGAATCGAATCAATGGGGATACTATAATCCGGTATGTAGCTATAGGCAAATTCAGGTAAATTAGCATTATCAAAAGTCTGCCTATCATTATTCATAGTGCTATCATCCGGATTATGTCCATCATGTAATATTGTTACTTCAGTCTCATCATTTAATATATCGTTATTTTCTTTTGAATATTCCATGAATAGCGTATCTGAAGTTAATTTTTGCGTTTCAGAGATTGTTTGTTCAGTATAATTTATGTCATATGAAAGTGAACTACTTAATCCCTTTTCAGGCATATCAGATAGGGTAGAATCCGAAGGTTGGGAAAAAGAATCATGGAATATGAATTGTGGGTCGTTCCCAATCTGAATACGGTACAGATCGTTCTTGCCATATCCTTCGGCAAGATCACGGGCCAGATATCCTGTTTTTGTACCGGGAAAGTAAACATAAAAAATGTCATCCTTTGTAGTGTTTACAGGTAGTCCAATGTTTACAGGTGATGTCCAGTTTCCTGTACTATCCATTTCAGAATATAAAATGTCCATATTTCCAACCGTCTCATGTCCGTTCGATGAAAGAAAAAGAATAGTCCCGTCATCAGTAATATAGGGTGCTTCCTCATTCTTTTGAGTATTAATAACTTCACCCAGATTAGTAATATTGGTCCATTCATTACTCTCACGTTCTGTCCTGTAAATATCGAAACCTCCTTGGCCTCCCGGACGATCGCTGGAAAAATAAAGAAAATTACCATCAGCACTGATACTAACACTCGATTCACGATTTCGGGAATTTACCTTCCCCGAAAGAGGCATCATTTTGGTCCACTCCCCATTAACATAATTGGTGACAAATATATCATAATCTAATGCATAATGCCAGATGAGATAAAGCTCTGTTCCGTCATATGAAAGGGCCGATGTGTAACAATTACCTTCCGATCCTATTTTTTCATTTAATAATTCCGGAGTTGACCATCCACCTGCTGTACGATGGGTAATCAGGATCCGATCGTAGGTTTCCCAAAACTGAGTATATACTAGTGTCATCTGATCGCCTGAAAGCACAGGATTATAATCCGAAAAACGAGAATTAATTCTTTCCCCTAAATTGATCATTCGAACATTCTGCTCAAATCGCTGGTATTCCAATGATATACCAAGATCATTAATTTTTTTTATCACAACGTCAAGCATTTGCTTATCCGAATTCTCAATATATTTTTTATACTGATGATAAGCAAAAGATGCTTTCAGCAATTCATTCTGACGATGGTATACATCCCCCAGAAGTAACCATGCCTCGGTTGGGGCGGCCGGATTTTTATATCTTCCTTCAACATAATGCTCATCAACATTTATAACAGCCTTTTCAAGATAGGGCAATGCATTTTGTTGTAAACCAATGGTTTTCAAATAACAAAATCCGATCCGGTAATTGATATTGCTGTTTTCAGGATTTTCTTTCAAGGATGAAAGGTAAAATGGCAGTGCTTCCTGAAATAAGCCCTGTTCGATGTAATATTCACCATATAAAAAATCTTCCTGTGGATCACCTGTAGCCTGACCCTGTAGGTCTAGTAAAAAACATATGCAAATGAGCATTGTTCCAAAACAATAGCTGTAGCATTTTGATATTCCTGAAACTACCGACATTACGTTGTTATTTGTCCAAATCAGATATTGAAAAATTTAATGTGCTCGTAGATGTAACCTTAATCAGATATATATCAGCCTCGCCTAAACCTTCCTGATCAATCAGAGAATAATAACCCTCACGACAATTTTCTCTTGCAGGGCTATAGAAAAAATTGTCGCTTGTATTATTTATCGGATATCCAATATTTAAAGGTATTT
>CAZMVE010000009.1:1977-51484 GCA_964569585.1 uncultured Bacteroidales bacterium
CCATCGGAAAGAATCTGTGGATTTATATTTACTGCAGTTTGCCATTCATTATTTATTTTTCGTGAAAAAAATATAGCATCGTAAAATTTTAATCTTCTAATAAAAACAAAGGATTCCCCATTGCCTGAAATAACTGGCTTCTCTTCTGAAAAATTTGTATTAATAGCAGCACCCAAATTTGTTTTTTCAAACGCTAATGGTGCATCCTGTATAATTTTAGCCCTTTCACATGATTTTATTTCCCTGTTAACAACATTTTGGTTATAGTTACCATAGAAGTAAGGTGAATCAATAAATTTCATATAGCATTCAAGAGCCTTATTAAGCTGATTATTTATTCGGTAGGCATTACCGAGGTAGAAATAGACATGAAGTGGTGCTGCAGCCTCATTAAAAGATCGTTTATAATAAGATTTCTTGGATACGATCTTTCCAGTAGCTATTTCAAAATAGGGAATAGCCAGATGTTCACTACCGGGTATATTTAGATACGACTCTCCAAGCTTAAAATTAAAGTTAGCATTTAAGGAATCTGCTTTAACCAGCTTCAGATAAAAATCAGTTGCATCCTTGAAATCACCACGTTTAAAAAAAAACTGCCCCTCATCGAAATATTCCTCTAACTCCTCTTGTGTTTGACCTGAAACTGATAAAGATAAAACACACATGAATAATATACAGTATAGCAGTAGATTTTTCATTGGTTGTAACTTTAGTATTTCAAAAATATAAAAAAGGAGTGTATGATATGTTCTAAATTATTAAGATACCGCTATAAAGGTTTCATAGAATAATACAAATAAAAGTTGCACCCATCAAGCAACTTTTGCAGGTACTATTTAATCTGAAGGTTGAGAGGTACCGGATCGATTCGTTTTATAATCAATTTATTATTGTCAACCTCAATAAATATAAATTCGGCTCTGCGGTTATATTTCCTCCCCTCGGGATTATCAGTACCATCGGTTTTTGTATTTACGGCTATAAATCCGGTTTCTCCCTTACCCTGTATATTAAGGCGATCGGATTTAATTCCTCGTTCAACAAGATAATTATAAACAATCTTCGCTCTTTTTTCCGATAATAGCAGGTTGTAATTTTCAGGTCCCAGAGGATCGGTGTATCCGGTAATTTCAACTCTGATAACCGGGTAGGCTGTCAACAGTTTCAGTACGATATTTAATTCTTTCTTACTTTCTTCGGAAAGCGATGATTTATCGAATCCAAAGAACACTGGTTGTACTTCGATTGTGCGTATTTCCGTAACAACCGGTTCAACTTCTGGTTTAATTATTTCAGTTTTACTGGAATCGTAATGAGCCCTTAAGGTAGCAACCTGAGTTTTATTTTCCCCTTCAGTAGTAATTCCCGCTTCTTTCGCTTCTGTATCGATAGTATCTACCGGTAGCACTGTTTCCCCAGGTTGAAGTTCCGCGAGGCTCTCATCGACCACATGAGGAAATTGAATTTCATATATATCCATTCCACCAAAGCCTGATGTATCAATACGCGAGTAAAGTGCAACCTGATTATTTTTTACCGGATAATAAAAAAGATCATCGTCAGTGGTGCTGATAGGATAACCCATATTTTCAGGAACCGACCAGTTGTTATTATTCTCCAATTCGGAAACAAATACATCATACCCTCCCATATTAACATAACTCTGTGAACTGTAGAATAAATGTTTACCATCCAAGGTAATAAAGGGAGTATCCTCATTTAGCTCAGTGTTAAGTTCAGTAATATTTTTTGCTGGCCCAAATATCCCCTCAGGTGTTAATTCCGAAACATATAAATCCATCTCACCCACTCCTCCATTCCGGTTACTGGCAAAATAAAGTTTTCGTTCATCTTTCGACAAGCAGGCATGCGATTCCCAATATTTTGTATTAATGTTAGAACCAAGAGGTTGAGATTTTGTCCAGCGGTTATCATCGTAACGGCTAATAAAAATATCACTGTTAAATTCATCCTCCTTAGTGAGTAAAAGTGTTTTACCATCGTACGATACGCCGGTTACATACTGGTCACCATCCGACATAAGTTGTGGAGTGATATTTTCCGATGTTGTCCACTGACCATTGACTTTTACCGAATAGTAAACTGCATCGTAAAATGGAAGTCGATGCATATATAACAGGGTGTTTCCATCGCCAGATATAACCGCTTTATAATCGTCATTATTTGAGTTTATAGTCTTGCCCATATTAACAAATTCAAGCTCGACGGGAGTGCTCATAAAATCACTGGCAATGTTACAGGCTTCAATTTGCTTATCGACATATTTATGTAGATTGATCTCGTCGTCGGGCAAAAGTTCCTTATATTGTTTATAAGAGGCAATAGCTTCAGTAAGACGATTATTTACTCTATAGGCATTACCTAAATAAAGATATACATCGATGGGAGCATTTTTCTCTTTCAGATTGCCGTCTTTGTATTTAAGTGATACCGATTGTTTAGCCAATTCAAAATATGGAATTGATTTATCCTTTTGCCCCGGAATATTAAGATAACAGATACCTATCCGGTAATTAATGTTCGCATTATTCTGATACCCCCGTTTATAAACCTGGAGAAAATCACTCAGTGCATCAACATAGTATTCCTGAGTTAAAAAAAACTCTGCGTCGATAAAATACTCACGTAGTGCAATTTCACTCTCACTTTTCTGCGCTGCAATATTGAAAGTTATTGCAATGACCAATGGGAAAGTAAATAATATCTTCTTCATCAGGAAAGCATTTTAATCAAATTTACATTATTAACCTGAATTACACAGACAATACTTTCAACAACAAAGGATTGATGTCAATATGCATTATTATGATAATCTCAAAGTCTGTACTCTCAGATTGATCACATTAAATCTTTAAATTACTAAAAATAACTATGTAATACAATTGGCAGAAAGCTAAGAATATTGCTTACTGTTCTATTTTTAGCTTTTCAGGAATGTTATCTATTCGGAGAAATACGATTCCTTCAATCTCATTCTCAGGTATAAGAACTACCCTTCTGTTGTATTTTCTTCCCGCAGGATTATCTGTCCCATTTGCATTTGAATTTTTAGCCACAGGGTTTTCTTCACCATAACCAATAATCCTGATACGATCGGTAGAAATTTGGGACGAAGTTAAATAGCGGGAAACAGATTCTGCTCTTTTTCTTGATAATATGAGGTTATACGCTGCCGGACCTATGGCATCGGTATGCCCCCCAACATTTAATATTAGTGAAGGATTCTCCTTCATCAGTTTCGCAATGGTATCTAAAAGGATTTTATACTCAGAGGAAAGTGAGTAATTATCGAAAGGATATAAAATATCCTGTATCCATATAGTATCAAGCCTGATAGCAACCGATGCAACAGGTTCTTCCTTTTTAATGATTGAAGTAGTAAGCAGGCTTGTTTCAGGACTATTTTCATCAAGTGATATTTCATTTGAATTGATCAACTTGTTATTGCTTAATAGTAAAAACTCAAAATCACCTGCAGGTAAAATTGTTTCATAACTCCCATCGGGTTCGACCTGCAAATACTGTAATGTATCGAAGTTTGATTTATTCACGACAGCAACTGAGTATCCTTTATAATCTGTTGTATCGAGATCATCAACCTTGCCACGAACATTAAAACGAGGAGTATTTGCAAATACCATACTGTTATACTGATAAATATCGTATGCAGTAGCAGGCTGATCGAGGCGTGACATCAAACCTGAAACATTCTCTTCGAGTGGATAATAAAACAAGTCATCGTCGGTGGTACAGATAGGAGCGCCCATATTAATAGGCATATACCATCCATTCTCACCTTTTTTTAAAGAATAGAAAACATCGTAGCCTCCCATATTCAAATGCCCCTGTGAGCTGAAATACAGGATTTCATCATCAACATTAATGATTGGTGTCTCATCGTTATAGGGTGTGTTTATTACAACTCCCAGATTTCTGGCCGGCCCCCAATCGTTCGATGAATCCATTTCCGATTTATAAATATCCATTCCACCATATCCGCCTTCCCGGTTACTTGTGAAATAAAGTGTTTTCCCATCGGAAGAAATACTGGCATGCGACTCGTGATATACCGAATTAATATTTGCATTTAATGGTTGTAATTTCGTCCAACCACCCTCGGCATAGTGAGTAACAAAAATTTCACCGGCTTTCAATGCTTCATATAAATAAAGAAACAGTGTTTCTCCATCAGCCGATGCACTCACAATAATATGATCCCCATCGCTTCCAATGGCTGGTGTAATATTTTTAGGTGTTTGCCATTTCCCATCAATATTTTCAACTCTCATAAGTGCATCATAAAACTTAAGTTCATCCATATAGTACAAAACACTATCGTGGTCAACCAAAACCGGATTATAATTCGAATAAACGGTATTTATCTGATCAGGTAGTCTTTCTGTTCGCGGATCACCCGGAAAAGCATTAAGCAATCTAGCATTTTCGCAGCGCTTTAAATGCATGTCAATTACGCTTAGGAATTCCGGATCGCTGTCCTGAACCGAGTCCTTCAGAATATTGAAAGTCTTTATGGATTTTTCTAACTGATTATCTATACGGTAGGCAACTCCTAACAATAATATTGCCTTCAATGGAGCACGCGTTTCATTGAAACTATCCTCAAAAGCTGATGAAGCATTTTTAACAGCATACTCAAGATAGGAAACAGACTGGTCTTTTTTTCCTCTGATATTTAAATAGCATTGCCCTATTTTATAGGCAATATTGGCATTAAATATCTCCTTCTTTTCAAGCAGAAGGTAAAGTGGTAGGGATTCGATATATTCTTCAGCATTCAGGTATTCCTCAGCTTCATCATAAATATCCTTATTTGAAAGCCATATCTGAGCCTGAACCTGTAAGAATGTGATAGTCAATAATAGAACTGCTATCAATAGTGTACGGGGAAATTTCATCTCTTTTTTATTTTAAATAATCAGGATTTTGATGAAAAACTAACTACCTGAATCAACTTGAAAATAGGATAGCCAAGGTTTATAGAAAATATGATATATGTTCATTCACAAATTATTTTTTTATTTTCTCTTCCTAAGCCAGAAAAGCAATATTAGAATTAATAATACAATATTAACCAGAATAATAGTTGGTACAAATTTTCTTGATTTCCAAAATTTCCCCTGAATCTCATCAATCGATCGTAAACTGTCAAAATCCAAACCCCTTTCAAGAATCATTCGAATAAGCAGATTATTGATATCTGCTTCTGAAAAGTCATACGTCCGGCTTGTTGCCAGCAAATACTTTATTAACTCAAGGGGATTAGAGAAATTGCTGATTGTTGTATCCTTAAGTGCCCTGTTTATTGCGGCATAGCCATATGATTCAAGTTTTGCTGCAAATTCTTTAACATTGTTAATACCAATTAATTCAAGAAACAGACTATAAACACTCTCAATGGAGTAGTTCTTAAATTTTGACTGATTCAATAAGTAATCGAACAGATCTTCAAATGTCTGAATCTGTTCTCTGTCCCTGTTCAAAAGAATTAGTTGTGATTTAAGGGTTCCTTCACCATGTATTGAAAGCATTTCAATAAATCTTTCAAGATAAAACTGCTTGTTAACCCTAGCTAATTCAAGTGCTTTAATAAGCTCCTGTTTTGTATAATACTCTCCATCGGCATGATCGAACAGGTGTCTGACCAAGTCAATGGATGTATGAATATCTTCCTGTTCCATTCTAAGTTCCGCTAAGTATTTATGCAATCCCTCTTCAGAATTGAGCACTAAATTCTGATAAAAGAATTGCAAATCATCGGTAGTTGAGTAAAGCATCAGTGCCTTTAATGCCGATTCACTATCTGTCTGAGAAGAAATTCTCTCCCATGCATCTTTTAAATTTGTAAAAGTCAGCTCAGGTTTTTCAAGACTATCACTGGCAGAAGTGAAATTGACCAGCTCGTTATAAAATCTGGTTGCACTGATATTATCTGAAGCATGAATTTTTAATAATGCCTCTTTCATTTCCTCAACAGTAAGATTTTCTAACTTGAGAAGAGTATTTAGATAAACAAGAGGAATGGTAATACTATCCGCCATCCGAATTCTTGAACTATCTTCTGCCAACAATACTGCTTCAAATTCATTATAAAATTTTTTACCTTCTAGTTGTGTGAAAAAAATAGAAAACAGTTGGTCGATCTCTTCCTGAGTAAATCCCATCTCGTCAGCAACCTGAACCAAATGATTATACAGTTCATAATAGTTATCAAACTCATTCAGGTCAATTTTATTCAGGTAGTCTTTCAATTTACCACTGGTAAGAAAACTGAATAATTCTGAATCTAAGGGCGTTTCCTGGCCCTCTATTCTGGTTATTTGTATTGTTTCAACAGGCTCAATTGGATTATATACAATAATAACTTCCGTAGATGATTTTTGACCTTCTGCATCTGTAGCAGTAAACTCTAAAATATTTTCTCCCGGCTGAGGCTTATAAAAATAAGTGAAACGTTTTTTAACATTTTGTATTTCTTCGGTACGTACAACATTATAATCAACTTTTATAATTACTTCGAGATCAGAACCCTTTGGCAGCGTGAGTTCAATGGGGACCCTCGAAGAATCGGTCACCGAATAAAAATTGTTTTTTACAAGAATAGGGATTTTAACCGGCGTAGCGACAACTTCTATTGGTTCCGGTGGTATTTCTGTACGAGTCAGTGTGATATCTGAGAATGCAACCAAAGATTCTGTCTGCAATGCCTGAAGAGTAATATCGGTCTTGTAGGTTTCTATCTCAGGTCCCTCTATTACCAAAAGAAAATCTCCCTCCGGTGCTTTTAGAGTAAAACTACCATCGTCAGAAATGACTTCCTCACTCACAATCTGATTTGATTTTTTATCGATGAGTTTGGCAGAAATCTTTTTATAGGTTCTACCGCTAGCATTCTCAATATTTAATTTTCCCGACAGTGTGAATGTTCGTGGAATCATCATATTATAAACCTCTACCTCAAAGATATCGGACAAGCCTTGTGTATTCCCGGCAGAATAGAATGAATAGAGTCCATAATTATTAATCCCGGTTGGGAAATAAAAAATATTATCATCGGAAGTATTGACAGGATATCCCATATTATAGGGTTTACTCCATATCCCATCACTTTGCAGGTTGCTTATAAAGACATCATAGCCACCTATGGTATTGTGCCCTTGAGAACTAAAAAATATTGTATACCCCTCGTTACTGATAAAAGGGGTTTCTTCATTTAAAGGTGAATTTATTACTGGTCCCAGATTAACTGCTATTCCCCATTGGCCACTTGTACTGCGTTTCGATTTATAAATGTCCAGGCCGCCATAACCTCCATCCCTGTTCGAGGTAAAAATAAGATACTGACCATCGGCTGTAGGTGAAGCATGCGATTCCCAAAACCTGGTATTAATATTAAAATTTAATTTTTCAAGCCGGTTCCATTTATTATTAATCCTTTTACTTGAATAAATATTCCCATCGTAATTATCGCTTCTATAAACGAAAATCTCATCACCAAAGTACGATATGCCAGTAGTGTAAGAATTGCCATCCAGTCCAAAATCCTCGGTCAGATTAACAGGAGCGGACCAGTTTCCATTATTATCTCTAATGGAAACGAATACTCCATCGTAAAACTGTAATCGCCGTGTAAAAGCCAATACTTTCCCATCGCCAGAAAGTACCGGATTAATTTCTTCAAAACGGGAATTTATTGTGCTCCCCAAGTTTTCAGATGAGAAATAAACCGGATCGTTATATATTCTTTTTGCCAGTTGACTGGCTTCAATATCTTCATTTACCACATCAAAATCGAATTGATTGGGATCGGCACTATTTAAAAAACGCTTGTAACTCTCAATCGCTTCGTCAAATTTATTATTAATATGATAAGCCCTCCCCAAATAGTATTGGGCTTCAGGAGGCGCCAGTCTTTCTTTATAAGTATTCAGTCTGAAATTATAATTAATATTTCCGGCTGCTTTTTCAAGATAGGAAATTGATTTTCCCTTCTGATACATGTCATTCAAATAGCAAATGCCGATTTTATAAATGATATTGTAATTGTCAGGCTCTACTCTCAGAATTTTCTGGTAGAGTGGAAGAGCATCCTTATATTCTTCAAAAAGAAAATACGATTCGGCTTCTACAAACCATTCCTTGGGATCTGCCTTTTCCTGTGCATTGGAAAAGTTTGATTGCTGCAACATTAATAAAAGAACAGAAGAGAAAATAATATACGTTTTCAACATGTAACGAAAAGGTTGGTTTGTAACAAATTTAAAAAAAAGTTAGAATGCTTTAATTTTATTTTTTACCTGTAAATCAACAATTTCTTTAAAGTAAAACATTTTTTCAACAATAAGAGGTCAGAAAATCGGTATTTCACTTTCCAGATACCTTCCAATAGCCCTTACAAATGAACCTCCAAGAGCCCCATCCACTACTCTGTGGTCGTAAGTTAACGATAGAATTAAAATATCACGGATCCCGATAGTCAGTTCATCGCCTATTTTTACTACAGCAGGTTTTTTCTTTATAGCTCCGACAGCAAGAATAGCCACTTCAGGCTGATTGATAATCGGAGTTCCTGATACATTTTCATATTGACCCATATTTGTAATGGTAAAAGTACTCCCTTTAATCTCAGCAGGTATTAGTTGGCCTTTGCGTGCACGATCTGCCAGGTCGGCCAATTGTCGGGCGATACTAAGAAAGTTACTTTTATCAGCCTCTTTTATTACCGGTACAATAAGATTCCCATCAGGTAATGCTGTTGCCACACCAATATTGAAATAGTGCTTTTTAATAATGTTATTTCCAATAACAGAAATATTAATATCCGGAAAATCTTTCAGGGCTTTTACTGAGGCTTCAACGATAACCGGCGTATAAGTTAATTTAATTCCATACTTAGCAAAAAATTGTTCCTTATTATCCTCTCTCCATTTCACAAGTTGTGTTACATCAATTTCAACCATTGAAGTAACATGAGACGATATTCTTTTCGAACGAACCATGTGTTCGGCAATAAGTTTGCGTGTTCGATCCATTTCAATAACTTCCTCACCGGGCCCCGGACTATACTCAGGTGAATTTACAACAGGTTGTTGTTCAGTCTTATTAGCCTCTTGCTGTATTATGGTATCGATAGACACTTCTTTGAACCGTCTTCCGGAGAGAATATAAGCATTCAGGTCATCTTTGGTTATGCGCCCATTCAATCCTGAGCCCATTATCTGTTTTAACTCATCTACTGGTATTCCCCGGCTCCTGGCCAGAAACCTGATTAAAGGAGTAAGATGAAGATCGTCGGAAACTGATTTCTCAGGCCTGAATTGTACTGTTTTTTCCATTTTATTTATGGACTCATCTCTTTCAGAAGCCTCTATAGCCTTTGGCGAAACTGAAATTTCAGCCAGATCTGATTCTCTTTCAGTTCTGGGATACCCGCTTTCTTCTGTTTGACCATCAGTTTCAAATATAGCCAATACTTCGCCTATCTTCGGAATTTCTCCTTCGTGATAAATAATTCGGATTACTTTCCCTGAAACGGGTGCTGGAATCTCCGAATCGACTTTATCGGTTGCAACTTCCAGTAAAGGTTCATCTTCTTTAATAGAATCTCCTTCCCTGATAAACCAGCGCGTGATGGTTGCCTCAATTATCCCTTCGCCCATTGCGGGTAATGTAAATTCAAAACTTTTCATCAGTGCTTAATTCCCGAGAGATTTGAAATCCCGAATAATAATCAAAATATCGTTGCTTAATTTATAGTCTTTTGCATACAACAAGTTTAATCGCTTTATAGTTTCATTAGCGACCGTTTTCTGTTTTGATACAGGAATCGGGGTCAACACTCCCGATACCATGCCACTCAGATATTCACTGTCAGAATCATCAACTGAAGCAAGTCCTACCCATGTTTTCAGGTTTATTATTACATGAAAAATATTACGGAAGTATCCCAATGGATGCCTGACAATAAATACGGAAACAGGCGATAGAAGAAGAAGAAGAACTGAAATTACCAGGTCGAAAATTCTCTTTTTGCGTTTTACAAAACTATGACTTAAGGTATTTATATTGACAACATAAAATTCACCTGCTGTATTTATGGAATTACTTCCAATTACTGAAAGACTCTCGGGCGGGGCAATTTTAAATTCCACAGCTGCATCGCCCATTCTTAGCATGGTTTGAATGATTTCATGCGACGGAATATCCTTTGCGCAAAATACAATTTCATCGACCCGGTTTATAGGTACAATTTCATCCAGTTGTGAAATATCCCCAATATATTCATCACTTGTCCATAGGTTATGCCAATTAACCAGGCCTATCAGAACAGGTGATATATTTACCTGTTTTAAAATCGACATTACTCTTTTACTTTCGTCAGGAGAACCAGCCACAATAATGCGCTTTTTTCGTTTTTTAAACAGTATTTGGACCGTATTAAAAATTGTGCCTTGAGTAAGCCGGCTGATAAAAAATGATGTAGCAGCCCAGACTGAACCAATTAACAACAATGCTCTTGAGTAACGCATGCTTTCGGGCAGCAAGGCATATATGAGTATAATACCCCCCGTGCCCGTAGCAATCCCTTTTAACAGATCCACTACAGGAACACGCTTCTCATAACCTCCTGAAATATAAACACAGAATAACCAGATCAGGATATACACCGGAACTACATAGAGAAGATATTCAGTCGGATAGTATTGTGTATCACCAAATTTATATCTCGCCCAAAGCGGTTGTAACAGATAAAAGCCAATATAAATTAGTAATGCATCAGTTACAGGAGTTATGCCGGAGAAAAATAATCGGCGAATAATAGATACCAAAGCCCTTAAATAGATAGCACTATTGATAAGGAGACTGAAAAGCCGGGCATTCCGCAAAGAAAAATGTTTCCTGGCAAAAATTATCATGGCTTTATAAAACACGATAACGTAGTTAATGCTGCCCTTTTTCGTGCTTTCACCCTTATAGTGTATTATTGTGGTTTCTGGGAAATAATAATTTTCGTACCCCGCCAGCCTTATCCTGTATGAGAGGTCGATATCTTCTCCATACATAAAAAATGATTCGTCGAGTAGGCCCACTGTTTCTAAGACAGATTTCCTGATGAACATAAAAGCTCCGGGCAATATTTCAATTTTATGTGTCTTGTTCTTATCAAGATATCCCAGATGATATTTGCCAAATATTTTCGATTTTGGAAATAGTGCTGATAATCCGAACACTTTAAAAAAGGAAACCTTTGGTGTGGGTAATGATCGTTTCGATTCCGGTAAGTAATTTCCTTTCCCGTCAATCATCTTTACTCCCAGACTACCGGCATCGGGATGCGATTCCATGAAATCAAAACATCGGCGAAATGTATCCTCCTGCACAATGGTATCGGGATTAAGAATTAAAACATACTTGCCCTCAGTAATTCTTATTCCCTGATTATTGGCCTTTGAAAAACCCAGGTTTTTCTTATTTTCAATCAGTTTTACAGCAGGGAATTTATCATTGAGCATTTGGCAGGAGCCATCAACGGAATTATTATCGACAACTATTACCTCTCCCTTAAGCGATTCCAATGATTTCAGAACTGAGTAAAGACATTGCTCGAGAAAGTGTTTTACATTATAATTAACTATGATTATAGAGAGATCCATCGGTTATTGATAAGGTTTAAATTTACGATTATATACCGACTGGAAAAATTTAACAATTTCTACTTGGGGATATTAATATCGCATTCCATCATCAATAATCGACAAGCATTTCTGTGTCCAAGCTCACAGGATTTATTAAAATGGTAACAGGCATTTTCAGATTCATCCATCCTGAAATAGGTCATTGCCAGGTTATAATGTGTGATTGGATTGAAATTCTCAATTTTGAGTGATTGCTGAAATGCTATAACAGCATCTTCATACTGATTCAATGCATATAAGACCATTCCTTTGCCATGAAAAGCAGTAGCACTTCTTGGATTTAAGGCTAATGATTCATCAAAATCGGTTAATGCTAATTCAAAATCCTGATTATAAAAATGAGCCATACCCCTATTTAAATATACTTTATATACTGTACCCATAGACATATCCAAACGGATTGCATTATCAAAATCCTCAATTGCTCTTGAATATTTCTGTTTCTGAAGGTTTATAATAGCCCTGATGTAATAATACTCCGGAGAATTCGGATACATTGAGATAAACTCTTCAATATCGGTTATAGCCTCCTTACTGCGATCCTGTTGTATCAGGATATTTATTTTTTTCTCCTGAGCTTCAAGATTATTGGGTTGCATCACTAAAATATCTTCAATTAGTACCAGGGCCTTTGTAAAATTTCCCATCCTAATATGTGTATCTACCAACTGCAGATTTTTTGCTACATCGCTATCACCTTCCTGGGCAATTGTAAACAGACTTGAGAATGATAGAAAAAGAATAAAAATGTTTATGGTTAAACGAATCATTGTATTAAACCATTTAGCACGAAAGATAATAAAAAGATAAGTGTAATTAGTGCTCTGAAAATATTATTAATGAACATAAAAGCCTTGTATCAGTTCGAATTGCAAAGCCGGCATTTATTTATGCCGGCTTATTTCAGATTGCTATTTAGCCATTTTTTTAAAATCAGTTGCCAATAAACCGTCAGGATTTTTATCAGATACTTTATGGTAATCAAAGTAGTAAAATAATGCATCACCAGCTCCAATTACAACCTTATAGCAGCGCGCATTAAGTTTGGTACCTTCAGGTCCAACCTTATGCAGAAAAACGACGTTTTCATCACGATTCTTGATCGCTTCGGTAATATCCTCTTTTGTTACTATCCTGAAATTGTACGGATAAATTTTCTTGATTCTTGCCGTTGAATTTACTTCGGGAGCCAGTTCTTCTTCAAGAACATATAAGATTTTTCCTTTTATATCTTTGATATTGTCATTATAATGATTCAGTACATTAGCTGAGATGATCTTGGGATTTTCACGTATCAGAAGGGCATGGTTCTGAATAAATCGTACCAGAATAGCCAGTTTATAGGTATAGTTATCTTCTTCAACATTATAATATGCCAAAGGTACCGAAGCAATATCCGGCATCTGATCCATGCGAAAATAATCACCCCCGAGCGACAGATGCAGAAAACGATACCTGGCATCAGTTTTATCGTTTTCGAAAGTAACCTGCGACATATAAAGAAAGGAATACTGCGGATCCTTCCGAAGTTCTTCAAATTCCTTGAAACTTATAAATTCAAATTCTGTTATCTTCCACTCCTGTTCCATCACCTCCCGTATAATATAATTATACTCAAGTAGCGGATTATCAGGCAATACTACCATAGTTTTAGTGTTAAAGAATGCCAAGACGTCATCGTGACTAGGCACATAACTCTGAGCAGATAAGATTAATGTCAGAGTGCTCGCAATTAAATAAGCTACTATTTTCTTCATACTGTTAGTTTTTAGTTTTGTGGAAAATATAAAGGATGTCTCTCGTTAAATTTTCTAATGTAGATAAATCGCATTTGTTTGCGCTTCTTTTTACGTAATGCCATGTACTCATCATGCAATTCCGGGTCCTGTATAAGTATAGCCTCCAACGAATTATCGGTGTAATCAAGAACGGTTCCAGTTAAAAAATTGAGTAGGTATTGTCTCATTTCAGTGGTCTGATAGGAAGATGGATATGTCCGGTATGGATCCATGTAAGAATTATAGTACGGAGAGTTATAGGCATTTGAATAGGTTGTCTGACTTGCAATAAAATGACTGATTGCTCCAATAAGTGTTATCCGGAAATAGCCATCCTCCATTTTCAAATAAATAAAACCATTTCTGGAATAACCCCATATATCCCTGGTTCTCAACTCTTGCTTATTTCCAATTTGATCGTAATAATAAATTTTGTCTTTCTCCAAAATCTGGTTGAAAAAATCAGGATCGGTATAATCATAGGTAGATAGTATTCTTGATTTTGGCAAGGGAGAATTCGTTTTCACCTGATCAAAGTTTATATAAATGCCCTCTTTAAATTTAAAATCGGGAGAATATTCAATAAGACCGGTGGAATCAGTCTGTGAACTGACAATTGAAGATGCAAAAAATAAAACTATTATCAGGTTGTAAAGTCTCATAGCCAAGTATTGAGTTATACTAACAAATTTATCCTATCTGATGTAAAGACCCTAAAAATGTATTATGTTTTTTAGAAACACTTCAGTTAATAAAAACGTAACACTTACTCTTTTTAGTCATGAAATAAATAACTATTTATGCTATTTTTAACTAAATTTAAAAGAAGTAAACAGAATCCTATGGGAATTTTACACCATATTACTTCCTATTTCTCAACAAAAGTTGATAAAAATATCTCGCTTGAAAAAGCTAACCGAATAATAACAATAAGCTTTGCTGCCATTATCGCCGGTATATTTTATTTATTCTTTGGAGTTGTCGCGCTCATAAATGAAAATTATCCTCTTGCTTTATTACTAGGACTTGCTGCCATTGCAAATTATTTTGCTTATTACAAGCTTAGTTCTTCAACTAAAATAAATCTCTATGCCAATATAATACTCATTATTTCGGGAATTATTTTCCTTTACTGTTTGACAACAGGAGGAGCTTTTGGTACAGGTTTCTTATGGGTATTCCCTTTCCCTGTTCTGGCCGTTGCACTGACAGGACTCGATAAGGGAACAAGGTTCTCTTCTGTATTCCTTGTTTTATTAATTATAATCTGTGTTGTGAATTTGTATATACCTTCATTGCCCGATTATGAGCTTACTTTCAGCTTAAGATTAATCGGAGCATACATTGCAATTCATGCTATTATATTTACATATGAGTTTTTACGACTTCGAAGTCAGACGGCTATGGAACATTGGGTTGCCGAGAGCCGCGACGAAAGTAAACGTAAAGATGATTTCCTCTCAAAACTTTCGCACCAGATCAGAACTCCTCTTAACAATATCACGCTTATCTCAAACCTAGTCGATCGTACGAAGCTACCAGCCGATCAGGAGGATTTATTTGATACCATTATAGCCTCTACAAATAATCTTGTTAATGTTGTCAATAATATTGTCCAGATTTCAGCTCTTGATATCGACGACAGTGAACAAATTCAAGTGAGTTATAATCTTGAAAGCACCATTGAAAATACGCTCATTCTATTTAAAAATCAGCATAAAGATACACTCGAACTTAGTTCGGAGATGACTATTCCAAAAACTCATTATATCGGGAATCCGATCCGAATTAAACAGCTGATTCTTAACCTTATAGAAAATATTATAAAACTGGATGTAAAAGGCAAGCTTACAGTTGTGTTTAATGCTGCCATTAAATCCGAATCTGATAAAACCAGCATATTAGAAATTGCAATTAAATGTCCCTATTTTAATATGGCGAAGGATGAAAAACAAAATTATTTCTTTGCCTCCAATAAATCCGTTTCATCGATAAAAGAAATAGAGAAGAATTATCTCGATTTTAGTATTGCCCGAAAAATCGTACATCTGTATTCCGGTTCGTTCAATATTACATCCCAAGTGGATCATACTACAATTCTTATCACTCTCTTACTAACAAATGATAAAAAAGTATCGAGTAAAGTCAAAGATCTTGAAACCGTAAAAACAGAAAATTTTATACAGCCTGCAAGCGCTCAAGCTATAGAGGAGGCAAATATTTTACTTGTTGAGGATAACACCATTAATCAGAAAATTGTAATACTCAGTCTTAAAAATAAGGTAAAGAACATTGAAGTTGCCAGTAATGGAAAAGAAGCGCTCGATAAATTTGGTACTACTAAGTACGATATTATACTCATGGACATTCAAATGCCTGTGATGAATGGTATTATAGCAACTAAAAAGATTCGCGAGCTTGAATCAAGCTCAAATACCCATACACCCATAATTGCTATAACTGCCAATGCGCTTTCAGGAGATAAGGAAGCATGTCTGGCTGCCGGGATGAATGATTATATTTCCAAACCTTTCCAGGTTGAGATTCTCCTGCAGAAAATGCGTAATCTTCTTTTACAGTCTTCCTGAAATCAGAGATCGATTTAAATTTTTCCCCTAACCTATTACATCTGATTTTTTATTTATCATGTGAAATGTGAATACCCATAACCAGGATATCATCCACCTGATCGAGATCGCCTTTCCAATCCATGATACTTCTTCTAAGAAATTCCACTTGACGATCCATTGGAAGCTGATGCAGTGCCAATAACAAATGCCTGAAACGGCGATACTTATATTTCTTACCATCAGGTCCCCCGAACTGATCAGCATAACCATCGGTAAAAATATATATGATATCGCCATCTTTTAATGGTACAACATGGTCGTTAAAGGGTTGTTGCGGAATAGCCAGATCCAGTTGGTTCAAACCCACCGAAAACCTATCACCTTTTATCTCCGTAATTGTATTATCGCGAACGAGATACAGAGGATTAAAAGCTCCTGCAAACTCAAGTACTTTTAATTTGGGATCCACTGCACAAAATGCTACATCCATTCCATCGCGAAGAATAATATTCTCTATATCCTTAAAAATTGTTTCAAAGCCCTGATTAAGACTCTTAAGTATTTCAGCCGGTTGACTTTTCTTCTCAATTTCAGTAATCCGGCGAAATAACTCAAATCCGATAATCGACATAAAGGCCCCGGGAACACCATGTCCTGTGCAATCCACAGCAGCAAAATATATACGCCCGTTAACCTCGTTCACCCAATAAAAATCACCACTTACAATATCCTTTGGTAAATGAAGAATAAAAGAATCAGGGAAAAATTTCTTAAATAACTTAAGTGAGGGCATCAAAGCCGTCTGAATCCGTTTCGCATAATTAATACTATCCGTAATATTTTTATTCTTCAATGTGAGTTCTTCTTTCTGTACTTCCACCCTTCGTGCAATTAACTCTTTTTCCCGATATTCTCTGTTTATTCTTCTAAGTTGGTATGTTGTATAAAGTATAATCAAATAAAAAAGTAAGAAAAATAATACTATATATGAAAAAATAGCGATGCGTGTACGCCACCAGGGAACCATCATATGAATTAGCAGTTCACGAGGTTCTTTACACCATATTCCATCGTTATTTGCACCCCTGACTTTGAGTACATAATCTCCAACCTTTAATCGTATTGGATTGTAAAAAGTATTTTTTGTACCCAGATCGACCCAAATGTCGGGTTTCCCTTTCCGCTGTATGGAATATTGAAAAGTATTTTTCCTTGAATCCCAGAAATCGAGAATTGCTAATTTGAAAAGCAGATGACTATATTTAGTTTCGATGTTAATAGTATCAATATTGAGAACATTCATTGTCTTACTTATTCCATTTTGATAAAATTCAATACCTGCAATTTCGATTTTGGGAATGTTCCTGTTTACCGGAATACTATCGGGATTAAATAAGACAAAACGATTCTTGCTTGCAATACACATAATCCCTGTGAGACTTCTGTCGATAAGCCCTTCGGCGTATGAATCAAGTAATATCCCCTCGGAATTTCCAAAAGTTCTAATAGCATTTATAGGTTTATTCAACTTGATTATCCTGCTACTTGAAGCAATCCATAAATGCTGATCAGGAAATTGGCATATGGCATGTACCGGTTCGGTAAGCTGCTTAATGTCAAGATAACTTGGGAGTACCTTAAAATCGTATAAATAATAAATGAATAAGCCGGAAGTAGTTCCAAGAATTAGTTCCTTATCATTCAATTGTAAAAAACATAAATTGTCAGGAAGGATATTTAAATTAAGCTGTGAGAGTGTGAGGATAATGTTTGAGGAATCTTTTTTATTATGTCTGATAATCTGATTAGGTTGTAATAAAAAAATAGCCTCTGGAGTTGAAAACATATCAATTACCTGCCCTTGAAGAACATCTTCAATGGGTCTGAATAAAGCCTTAAACTTATTATTTGTCGAAATCATGAATAATTTTCTTTCATTTACAACCCACAGAGTATCTTTATATCTGCAAAAAGCCTCTATTTCACTGGAAGTAATAATGTTTTTAACAATTATATTACCGTTACTTTGCTTTATGCTAGATAAACCATTATTCGATTGCATATAAAGCAAATCTGCTGTTTCATCTTTTTTTATCGATACTATTTTCTGTGATAGCTTCCTACTTGCTAAAATATTTAAATTTTCCTCTTCGGTTAATGCCTCCAGAACGACTAATTCACCTGCGTCGGTACTCAACCACAACTTTCCTGTTTCATTGAATGCCATGGCAGTCAATTGACTGCTTTCTGAAAAGTATTCTTCAGTACCGTGTTCTGTAAAAAAATTCTGATGGTCATTAAATTTGAACAATCCATTTCGAGTACCCATCCAAAAAATACCAGGTTCCATGAAATAGGAAGAAGTAAATTCTATTTTCTTCTGTTCCGGTAAACTGTATGTAAATAATTCAATTCCCTTATCATTTGCAAAACAATACTCAATAACTGATGAAGTAGTAACTATATAAATGAATCCGGGTCGATTCTGTAATATCCCGGTAATTTCTTTATTCTTAATAAATCTTCGAATATCGATTTCTCTCAGTGTTAACAGATTCTCAAATACAAACAGACGAGTTCTGGTAAATATCAGACATTCACCATTGATAATGTTTTTCAGTCCCTTAATCCCTTCTGCATTAATCAGATTCCTTATTTCGTAGGATGAAATGGAGTACAATGAGTCGCTACCAGTATCATACCTTAATAAGGCTTGGTTCCCGTTTAAAAAGAAAGTATTGTATAAGCCATTGTAGGTTATTGATGAGATGTTTCTGTCAGATTCGTTAAGATCGTATTCCGATAGGTAATGATTAATAATTTTTCCGGAGTTGATATTCAGTTCCCCCAGATAATCATCGCCCAACAGTAGAATGATATTTCTTTTCCAGTCAATGGCAGCATCTTTAAGATTGATTGGAATTTTTTTCCCTTTAATCTCATTATAGGAATAAAAAGTCCTGAAATTATCCTTTTCTCTCAGATACTTGCTTATACCATGAGTAGAGACTAGCCACAGATCGTTTTGAGCATCCTCAAAAATTTTAATGATATTAGTTCCCGAAAGCGCTGAGGTATCATTTAAATTAACCCGGTACTGATTGAAATAATATCCATCGTACCGATTCAGGCCGTTCTTTGTGCCAATCCAAAAAAAACCCGCTTTGTCCTGATAGAGATAGGTTATTTCTGAATTTGAAAGACCATTATAATCAGAGAACTCCTCAGTGGGTAAATAATGCTGCGCAATTACAACCTGAGAAAATAGCAATATATAACTTAGTAGGTTAGTTCTTCTCATAAACCTGCTTCGAGAGATCTGTATTAAAATTAACTAACTAAAAGTTAAGAAACAATCGAAAGGCAATTATTAAGAAGTAATTCTTTATATTAACAACCTGTTCTTTTTCATTTTCAATTCCCCGATCAACCTGGTATTTATGGATATTCAATACGCACTGAAAGGATAAACAGAATCTTATAAAATCCAGGTTTAGTAAATGACTTTCATTGCATAATTTATATGCTTTTATTCAGGTATATCCCTAATTCAGAGTTATGGGAACATCACATAGTTTCTGGTTATTTAGAGAATAAAAAAAGGGATAGTAATTACTATCCCTTATCTATAAATTTAACTTTTCTTGCGACCTAATAACCGTATTTCGCTACCTCTCCAAGTTCTTCTTCTATCCGCAACAACTGGTTATATTTTGCCATCCGGTCAGAACGACTCAATGAGCCAGTTTTTATTTGGCCTGAATTTATTGCTACCGCAATATCAGCAATAGTTGCATCTTCCGTTTCGCCCGAACGGTGCGAAATTATTGTTGTATAACTCGCTCTATGAGCCATTTCAATTGCATCCAATGTTTCGGTAAGAGTTCCTATCTGATTGACTTTAATAAGAATTGAATTAGCACATCCCATGTCGATTCCCTTTTTTAAAAATTCAACATTAGTAACAAAATTGTCATCTCCTACAAGCTGACATTTTGTTCCAATTTTATCAGTGAGAAGTTTCCATCCTTCCCAATCGTTCTCTGACATACCGTCTTCGATTGAATCAATTGGATATTTACTTATTAGTTCAGCAAGATAGTTTGTTTGCTCCTGCGAAGTGCGTAATGCTCCCTTTTCACCTTCAAATTTTCTATAGTTGTATTTTCCGTTTTCAAAGAATTCCGAAGCAGCGCAATCAAGCGCGACAGATACCTGTCCTCCATCTGATTTTCGGCCGGGTTTATAACCTGCCTTTTTAATAGCTTCCAATATCGATTCCAGAGCATCTTCGGTTCCATTAAGTTTAGGGGCAAAACCGCCTTCATCACCGACAGCAGTGCTTAATCCGCGCGATTTAAGTACTTTTTTAAGAGAATGGAACACTTCAGCCCCCATTCGGAGACCTTCATGAAAGCTGGTAGCACCAACAGGACGAATCATGAATTCCTGGAATGCAATGGGGGCATCGGAATGTGATCCTCCATTAATGATATTCATCATGGGAACGGGGAGGATTTTAGCGTTAGTTCCTCCGATATACCTGTATAACGGAACTCCATGGTATTCGGCCGAAGCTTTAGCTACTGCCAGTGAAACACCAAGAATAGCATTGGCTCCCAGATTACTTTTGGTCTTTGTGCCATCAAGATCCCTCATTTTTTTATCAATTGCCACCTGGTCGAGAGCACTCATCCCAATAAGCGCTTTGGCGATAATATTATTCACATTATCCACCGCTTTTAAAACACCTTTGCCCAGATAGCGCATTTTATCACCATCACGTAATTCCAGCGCTTCATTTTCACCTGTCGAAGCACCTGAAGGCACAGCAGCTCTGCCAACGAAACCGCTGGCAAGTGATACTTCCACTTCAATAGTTGGATTACCTCTTGAATCGAGGATTTCACGCGCATGAATAGTAGCTATTTGTCCCATATAAAATATTTTTTAGTTTTAGTTAATAAGAATAAAAAAAGGGACCCAGCCTGATAAGCTATATCCCTTGCATACTATGTCGTTTAAATCTTAAACAAGGTTATTCAGCTTTCTTTTCTTCAGAGTCGTCTGCTTCCTTTGTTTCCTGTTTTTCTTCAGTACTGCTTTCTTCTTTACTGGCCTCTAAGGTTACATCTTCAGCTTCAGCTTTATCTTCCTCTTGACTTACCTCTGGTTCTGCTTCAATCTTAACTTCTTCTTCTATAGTCTCTGTTTTTTCTTCTATAGTGTCTTCTGTCTGTTCCTTAGACTCTATTCCCTCGTTTTCAACTACAGTTTCTTCTTTCGTTTCAGCCAATTTTTCTTCCGCTGCCTCAGTATCATTTGTTTCTTCAACAGTTTCCGTAGCTGCAACTCCTGCTGCTAATTCCTCGGTCTTTTTCTTTCCACCTCTTCTTCGTCTCCGGCCCGATTTTGCGGTATCCTCTTGTGCCTTCAGGAGATTTTCATTATAATCGACTAACTCAATTACGCACATATCAGCATTATCGCCTAAACGAATTCCAGTTTTAAGAATTCTTGTATAGCCTCCCGGACGATCAGCCACCTTTGGAGATACTTCACGAAATAACTCGGAAACCGCATCCTTATCCTGAAGGTATGAAAATACAACTCTTCTGGAATGAGTCGAATCATCCTTCGATTTTGTAATAAGCGGCTCAACAAAAACTCTAAGTGCTTTTGCCTTTGCTGTGGTAGTTTTAATCCTTTTGTGCAAAATCAACGATGAAGCCATATTGGCCAGCATTGAATTCCTGTGACCCACTTTTCTGCCCAGGTGGTTAAAACTTTTTTTGTGTCGCATTTTTAATATTCAATTTTTCCGGAGTATAAACCCCAAAGTAATTTAATCCTTCTCTAATTTATACTTTGAAATATCCATGCCAAAATTCAGGTTCATGCCTTCAAGTAGATCATCGAGCTCAGTAAGTGATTTCTTTCCGAAATTCCTGAACTTCAACAGATCGTTTTTATTAAACTTGACCAAATCGCCCAGTGTTTCGACCTCAGCTGCTTTCAGGCAATTAAGTGCCCGAACCGAAAGGTCAAGATCAATAAGTTTGGTTTTCAGCAACTGACGCATATGAAGAATTTCTTCGTCAAATTCTTCATTTGCCGATTGCTTATCCGTATCGAGAGTGATCTTTTCGTCGGAGAAAAGCATGAAATGATAGATCAGAATTTTAGCAGCTTCTTTTAATGCTTCTTTAGGATGAATTGAACCATCAGTCTGTATTTCAAGTAAAAGTTTTTCGTAATCGGTTTTTTGCTCGACCCGGTAATTTTCAATGGCAAATTTTACATTTTTTATAGGTGTAAAAATTGCATCGATGGGTATTAGTCCGAATTCAGCATCGAGTGGCTTATTCTCTTCTGCAGGAACATATCCTCTGCCCTTGGAAATACTAATTTCCATCTGTAGTTCAACAGAAGGTTCCAAATGACAGATTTCAAGTTCGGGATTAAGTACCTCAAAACCACTGAGGTATTTATTTAGATCACCTGCCTTGAATATTTCCTGGCCGGTAAAAGAGATGGTTATTTTCTCGTGATCCACGTCATCAATAAGTTTCTTAAAGCAGATCTGCTTCAAATTCAGAATAATATCAGTAACATCCTCAAGAACACCTGTTATTGATGAAAATTCATGTTCAACGCTTTCTATTTTAATGGTAGTAATTGCATACCCTTCCAGCGATGCTAACAGAATTCGCCTAAGTGCATTACCAACAGTAATACCATACCCCGGTTCTAGCGGGCGAAATTCGAATTTTCCAAACGAATCATCCGACTCGAGCATTATTACTTTATCCGGTTTCTGGAATGCTAAAATTGCCATAAAGAATATATTATTTTATGTATTCGATTATTTTGAGTAAAGTTCAACAATGAGTTGTTCTTTAATATTTTCGGGAATTTCATCCCGCTCAGGTTTGCTCATAAATTTACCTGCCATCTGATTATCATCCCATTCGAGCCAGGTAACAGATACTCTATGGCCAGATAATGAATCAGTTATGACTTCGAGAGACTTTGACTTTTCCCTCACACCCACAATATCTCCCGGGCGCAAAGTAAACGAGGGAATACTAACCAACTCGTCGTTAACAACAATATGACGGTGTCCAACTAATTGCCGTGCAGCAGCACGTGAAGGAGCAATGCCCATACGGTAAACAACATTGTCAAGTCGCGATTCAAGTAATTGAAGCAGAATCTCACCTGTTACACCTTTACTCCGTGAAGCTTTTTCGAATAAATTGGAGAACTGTCGTTCAAGAACACCGTAAGTATACTTAGCCTTCTGCTTTTCTTTAAGCTGTAAGCCGTATTCCGAAGTCTTTCTTCTCTTTTTGTTTGCCCCATGAAATCCGGGGGGATAGTTTTTACGCTCAAAGTATTTATCCGCACCGTAAATAGCATCCCCAAATTTTCTTGCTATTTTGGTTTTGGGTCCAATGTATCTTGCCATTTATCTATGTTGAATTAATTTAAATTATTCATTATTCTTTTAAACTCTGCGCCGCTTGGGTGGTCGACAACCATTATGCGGTAAAGGAGTTACATCAACAATCTCCATAATTTCAATACCATTTGTATGGATGGTCCTAATTGCTGATTCTCTACCTGCACCGGGTCCCTTAACGAACATCTTTACTTTACGCAATCCGGCATCGTAAGCTACTTTTGAACAATCCTGAGCAGCCATCTGGGCAGCATATGGAGTGTTCTTTTTCGATCCTCTAAATCCCATTTTACCGGCAGAAGCCCAGGATATCACCTGTCCCTGAGAATTAGTCAATGAAATGATAATATTATTAAAGGAAGCATGGACATGTGCCTGTCCAACGGGATCAACTTTTACAACCTTTTTTCTGGAAGTTTTAGTTATTTTAGCCATAATACTCTCTTAATTATTTGGTTGCTTTCTTTTTATTCGCAACAGTCTTTTTCCGGCCTTTTCGGGTTCGGGCATTGTTTTTTGTACTTTGGCCTCTTACAGGCAATCCGATACGATGGCGAATACCCCTGTAACTACCAATGTCCATAAGCCGTTTGATATTAAGCTGTACTGCCGATCTGAGTTCACCTTCAACCTTGTAGTTATCGTTTACCAACTCTCTGATTTTGGTGATCTGATCGTCGGTCCAGTCCTTTACTTTAATGTCGAAATCAATATCAGCCTTAGTTAATATTTTTTGAGCCGTGCTTCTGCCAATACCAAAGATATAGGTAAGGCCAACTTCGCCTCTTTTGTTTTTTGGTAAGTCTACACCAACAATTCTAGCCATATATATTATCTTAAATAATTATTCATTTATCAACCCTGACGCTGTTTATTTCTTGGATTCTTTTTGTTAATCACATACAAGCGTCCTTTTCTTTTTACGATCTTATCCTCAGATGTACGTTTCTTAATAGATGCTCTGATTTTCATTTGTATACTATTTATACCTGTAAGTAATTCTTCCTTTAGTTAAATCATATGGCGACATCTCAATCTTAACTTTATCACCAGGTAATATTTTTATATAATGCATGCGCATTTTACCCGAGATATGGGCTGTTATTATATGGCCGTTCTCAAGTTCAACTCTGAACATCGCGTTCGAAAGAGCTTCCTTGATAAGACCGTCTTGCTCGATTGAAGGCTGTTTTGCCATTCTACTTATATTTTCTTTTTTCTTCTTCTTCGATGAATTCAAAGGTTGATAAAATGTCAGGCCTACCCTTTTGAATTGCAATTGCATGTTCAAAATGAGCTGATGGTTTTTTGTCAGCAGTCCGTATTGTCCATCCATCGGCTTCCTGCACAATTCCTTTCCTTCCCAAATTGATCATTGGTTCAACACATATAACCATTCCTTCCTTGAGCAAGGATCCTTTGCTTCTCCGTCCATAATTCGGCACTTCCGGAGCTTCGTGCAGGTTATTGCCCAATCCATGACCCACCAACTCGCGAACAACTGAATATCCATTTTCCTCACAATACTGCTGTACTGCCCAACCAATATCTCCAACACGATTCCCTGCCTGTGCCATCTCCAATCCCCTGTAAAGAGATTCCTTGGTTATTTCAAGGAGATATGTTTTCTCAGCATCAATAATCCCAACAGGAAAGGTATATGCTGAATCACCATAGTAACCATTTTTCAGAACTCCACAGTCAACCGAAATAATATCACCTTCTGCAAGTTCATAGGCTGACGGAATACCATGAACAACCTGACTATTTACCGAAGTACACAATGTTTTTGGATATCCCTGATACCCTAAAAAACCTGGCAATCCTCTATGAGCACGGATAAATTCCTCAGCAATCTTATCGATTTTATCGGTAGTGATGCCAGGATTTATCCATTTGGCAATTTCAGCAAGAGTTTTTGATACGAGTAAGTTACTTTCCCTTATCAGTTCAATTTCCTCTGCTGTACGTATATGAATCATCAAAGAACGTTATATCATTTGCTTTTTAAACCGAAGCCATAGCACCTGCTCTTCCTTTCACCCTTCCGGTCTTCATAAGTCCGTCGTAATGCCTCATAAGAAGGTGACTTTCAATCTGCTGGAGTGTGTCGAGTACAACTCCTACAAGAATTAGGAGAGAAGTACCTCCATAGAATTGTGCAAAGCCCTGAGTTACACCTGCCAATCGGGCAAAAGCCGGTAAAATAGCAACAAAAGCGAGAAAGACAGAGCCCGGCAGAGTAATCCTCGAAAGAATATTATCAAGAAATTCAACAGTTCTTTTACCAGGTTTTACACCCGGGATAAATCCACCATTCTTTCTTATTTCCTCCGCCATACGTTGCGGATTGATAGTTATTGCTGTATAAAAATAGGTAAATGCAATAATCATCAGAGCAAATACAAAGTTATACCAGAAACCCGTAAAGTTTGTAAATAATCCAAGGAATCCGGTTACTGCTTCACCCCCATATCTTGCAAAAGTAAGCGGAAGAAACATTATGGCCTGGGCAAAAATGATAGGCATTACACCAGCAGCATTGACTTTTAGAGGAATATACTGCCGGACGCCACCATATTGTTTATTGCCGATAATTCGTTTAGCATATTGAACAGGTATCCTCCTGGTACCCTGAACAAGCAAGATGCTGACAACAAATACAAGAAATAGAAATACCATTTCAACAAGAAACGCTACCAGACCACCACCTGCTTTTTCCATCCGTGCTGTAAATTCACCAACAAGTGCAAATGGAAAACGAGCAATGATCCCAATCATAATAATCAGTGAGATACCATTACCAACACCCTTATCGGTAATTCTTTCACCGAGCCACATCACAAACATCGTACCCGTGGTAAGAATAATTATCGACGAAATAGTAAAGAATACTCCCGGCAACACTCTAGCAGCTTCGGGAATCTGCGTGAGATAGGAAGGTGCCTGTACAATAAGAATCAGTACCGTAAGATATCGGGTGATCTGGTTCATTCTCCGGCGTCCGCTTTCCCCTTCGCGCTGTAGGCGTTGAAAATAAGGAACAGCAATGGTAAGTAGCTGAATTACAATCGATGCCGAGATATAGGGCATAATTCCCAGAGCAAATATGGAAGCAGAAGAGAATGCGCCTCCGGAGAACATATCGAGAATACCAAGTACTCCCTGAGATGCTTTATTCTGCAATTCTGACAATTCCATCGGGTTAACCCCGGGAAGTACAACTTTAGATCCAAGACGGTAAATAAGCAAAATCCCTAAAGTGTAGAGGATTCTTGCACGCAGGTCCTCAATCTTGTAAATGTTTTTAAGGGTTTCGAAAAACTTCTTCATTCCATTATATTTTTTCTACAGTTCCCTGTAATGATTCAATGGCCTGTACAGCTGTTTTTGAAAATGCATGGGCTTTAACATCCAGCTTCATCTTTAACTCACCATTCCCGAGAATCTTAACCAGTTCGTTTTTAGAAATTAAACCGGCTTCAATAAGTGTTTGAACATCTATTGATTTAAGCTTTTTCTTCTCAGCTAATTGCTGAAGCGTAGCAATGTTTATTCCCTTGTACTCCTTACGATTGATATTTTTAAATCCAAATTTCGGAACTCGGCGCTGCAAAGGCATTTGTCCCCCTTCGAATCCTATTTTTTTACTATACCCGGAACGGGATTGTGCTCCTTTATGTCCGCGGGTTGACGTTCCCCCTTTTCCTGAACCTTGTCCCCTTCCAATTCTCTTTCGGGTTTTAACTGATCCTTTAGCCGGTTTTAAATTATTCAATTCCATTGTCAGTATATATTATATCTTTTATACTTCTTCCACTTTTACAAGATGTAATACTTTTTTAATCATTCCCTGAATCTGAGGAGTATTTACATGCTCAACTGTTCTATTCATTTTTCTGAGACCAAGTGCATCTAAAGTAGATTTCTGGCGCTTGGTACTCCCTATTCTACTTCGGGTTTGTGTAATTTTTATCTTATTCATATTGAATACACTTTCTGTTAGCCATTAAATACTCTATCCATCGGTATATTACGATGTTGAGAAACTGTGTAAGCATCGCGCATCTCCAGTAAAGCAGCAAATGTAGCCTTAACCAGGTTATGTGGATTCGAAGATCCTTTTGATTTTGCTAATACATCTGTAATTCCAACACTTTCAAGTACTGCACGCATAGCACCTCCTGCTTTAACTCCCGTTCCACTCGAAGCAGGTTTTATAAATACAGTGGCTCCGCCATACTTTGAAATTTGTTCGTGAGGCACTGTGCCTTTATATACCGGAACTTTAATTAAATTCTTTTTCGCATCCTCAATTCCCTTGGCAATGGCAGTTGTTACCTCGTTGGCTTTCCCCAGGCCATAACCCACTATTCCACTTTCATTTCCAACGATAACAATAGCAGAGAAGCTAAAGGTACGACCCCCTTTTGTTACTTTAGTAACCCGCTGAATACTGACAAGTCTGTCTTTTAAATCTAAATCAGTAGTTTTTACTTTTCTGATAGTTGTAGCCATAATTTATTAAAATTTAAGTCCTGCTTCTCTGGCAGTATCTGCTAATGCTTTTACCCTGCCATGATACAAATATCCGTTTCTATCGAAAACAACCTGAGAAAAGCCAGCCTGTATTGATTTTTCTGCCGCAAGCTTGCCAACAAGTTTTGCCTGTTCGATCTTCTTGGTCTCTTTCTTCTCAGCAATTCCTTTATCCAGCGAAGAAACTGAAACAAGAGTTTTGTGCTGATAATCATCTATCAACTGTACATATATCTGCTTGTTGCTCCTGTAAACTGTCAGACGGGGTTTTTCATTCGTGCCAGACAATCTTTTACGGATTCTGTGTTTTATTCTTATTCTGCGTTCCTGCTTTAATAGAGCCATCTCAATTAAAAATTATTGTGTTATACACTTGCAGATTTACCTGCTTTCTTGCGTAGTTGCTCACCAACAAACTTAATGCCTTTTCCTTTATAGGGTTCAGGTGGCCGAAATGAACGTATTTTAGCAGCTACCTGTCCGATAAGTTGTTTATCGGCACTGGTAAGTGTTATTACCGGATTACTTCTTCTTTCGGTCTTTGTTTCAACTTTAACTTCATCCGGAAGTTTAATATATATATCGTGCGAATATCCCAAACTCAGTTCCAGAATCTGACCCTTGGCCTCTGCTTTATACCCAACCCCGACAAGTTCCTGTTGAATAGTATATCCTTCTGAAACACCAATAATCATATTATTGAGAAGTGACCTGTACAAACCGTGCAATGCTTTATGTCTTTTCTGCTCAGTCGGACGTTCTACAGCAAGAATATTATCCTCAATTTTAATCCGAATGTCCGGGTCAATTTTTTGTTTCAGCTCCCCTTTAGGTCCCTTTACTGTAACAATATTATCTTTAGCAACATCTAAGGTTACTTCCTGAGGGATCTGAATTTTTAATTTTCCTATTCGTGACATGGCTAATTCCTCTTTAATAAATGTAACACAATACTTCACCGCCAATATTCTTCTCACGAGCTTCCTTATCGGTCATAACTCCCTGTGAAGTTGATAGAACTGCAATCCCCAATCCATTTAATACACGGGGTAAACTATCCTTGCCTGCATACTTACGGAGGCCGGGTCGACTAATTCGCTCTATATGCTTAATAGCAGGATGTTTTGTCCCGGATTGATACTTAAGGGCTATCTTTATATTTCCCTGGGGCCCATCTTCCTCAAACTTATAATTCAATATATATCCCTTATCATAAAGGATACGGGTAATATCTCTAATTATATTTGAAGCCGGAATATCTACAACTCTATGCTTAGCCATGATGGCATTCCGAATTCTTGTTAAATAATCTGCAATTGGATCAGTCATGTTTTAATAAAATTTTCATATCATTAGTTAGGGTTACCAGCTTGCTTTTTTAACTCCGGGAATCAAACCTTCAGAAGCCATTTCACGAAAAGTTATCCTGCTGATCCCGAATTGTCTGATGTATCCCTTTGGCCTCCCGGTGATCTTACAGCGATTGTGTAAACGTATCGGATTTGAATTCCTGGGCAATCGGCTTAAGGCCTGATAATCGCCTTCAGCTTTAAGCTTAGCTCGTTTCTCCGCGTATTTTTCAATTAATTTCGCCCGCTTAACTTCACGTGCTTTCATTGATTCTTTTGCCATGCTTCTAATTCTTTATAATATTTTTAAAAGGTACCCCGAATTCCCTTAAGAGCGCCAAAGCCTCTTCATCAGTTTTGGCTGATGTAACAAAAGTGATTTCCATACCCAGAATTTTATTGATCTTATCAATGTCAATTTCAGGGAAAATAATCTGTTCTGTGATACCCAATGTATAATTACCTCGTCCATCGAGTTTTGATGAAACACCTTTAAAATCTCTGATTCGCGGTAATGCAACGCATATGAGACGTTCAAGAAATTCATACATTCTTTCACGACGCAATGTCACCTTAACCCCGATGGGCATTTTCCTGCGTAATTTAAAATTAGATACGTCCTTCTTCGAAAGTGTTTGTATAGCTTTCTGGCCTGTAATCATAGTAAGTTCCTCCTGGGCAGTATCAACAAGTTTTTTATCAGCTACTGCCTGTCCGACACCCTGATTTATTATTATTTTCGAGAGTCGGGGAACCTGCATTATAGACGTATAGCTATATTCCTTTTTTAAAGCAGGAATTATTTCCTCCTTGTATTTCTTCTTTAAATTAGGTTCGTAAGCCATTACTTAATCTCCTCTCCTGATTTTTTTGAATATCTTACTAATTTCCCTTTACTATTTTTTTGTCTTCCAATACGTGTAGGAGCTCCTGATGAAGGATCAATCAGCATCAGGTTTGAAATATGAACCGGTGCTTCCTTTTTAACAATGCCTCCATCGGGATTTTGAGCATTGGGTTTTGTATGCTTCGAAATCATATTGATGCCTTCGACAATTGCACGGTCTTTCTTCCTGTCCACTTCCAATACTCTGCCCTTTTGTCCACGGTATTCACCTAAGTTTACAAATACCGTATCACCTTTTTTAATATGTAATTTTTTTTGCATTATAGTATCCTTGTATTATAGAACCTCAGGAGCTAATGAGACAATCTTCATATATTTATCACGTAATTCACGAGCCACCGGACCAAATATTCGGGTTCCACGAATTTCTCCCACGTTGTTTAACAATACAACTGCATTGTCGTCGAATCGGATGTATGAGCCATCGGACCGACGTACTTCTTTTTTCGTACGCACAACAACAGCTTTGGTAACAGTACCTTTTTTAATTTCACCCGACGGAATTGCACTCTTTACAGTGACCACAACCTTATCACCTATTGAGGCGTATTTTTTCCGGGTGCCGCCTAATACTCTGATACAAAGTACTTCTTTGGCTCCACTATTGTCGGCAACTGCCATTTTTGTTTCTTGTTGTATCATGACTATTTAGCTCTTTCAATGATTTCAACTAATCTCCAACATTTATTTTTGCTGAGCGGACGGGTTTCCATAATACGCACCAAATCACCAATATTGCACTCGTTCTTCTCATCATGTGCAGTAAGCTTGTTGGATTTGTTCACGAATTTACCGTAAATAGGATGCTTTACTTTTCGCTTTACAACAATCACGATAGACTTTCCCATCTTGTTGCTGACAACAACGCCTGTCCGCTCTTTTCTAAGATTTCTGCTTTCCATTGAATATTGTTAATCTTTTTTTGGTTCAGTAAATTGTTTCTGACGCAACACCGTTAACATTCGGGCTACATTGCGCCGGGTATGTTTTATTTTCAAAGGATTATCGAGTGGTGAAACAGCGTGATTCAATTTCTGCTTTAAAAGCAGACTCTTTTCATTTTCAATCTTTTCCTCAAGTTCCTTTATCGTTAATTCTTTCAGTTCTGATGCCTTCATCTTAGGTCAGTTTTAATTTTCAACATAATCACGACGTAAAACAAACTTTGTAGTAATCGGTAATTTCTGTGCTCCCAGGCGCAGAGCCTCTTTTGCCACTGACAGAGGTACTCCTTCGGCTTCAATTATTATCCGACCTGGAGTAACAGGCACAACGAAACCCTCCGGTGCACCTTTACCTTTACCCATGCGTACTTCAGCCGGTTTCTTAGTAATAGGTTTGTCAGGAAATATACGGATCCAAATCTGTCCTTCTCTCTTCATATGACGCGTTACTGCCTGGCGGGCAGCTTCGATTTGCCGACCTGTAATCCAACAGTTTTGCAGGGCCTTGATTCCAAATGAACCGAATGCCAGCTGATTTCCTCGCTGAGCATTGCCTTTCATTTTGCCTTTCTGACTTCTCCTATATTTAACTTTCTTCGGTTGTAACATCCCTTTATAGTTATCAATGTACTCTCAACTCAGTTTATCTTCTTCTTTTTTTGAAATTTCCCTTGGTTTTTGGAGATGATTTGGAAAGTCCAATGTTTGGCGAAAGATCAATCTTTCCATATACTTCACCACGGCAAATCCATACTTTTATTCCAACTACGCCAACCTTTGTGTTAGCTTCACAAACAGCATAATCTATATTTGCTCGTAGCGTATGTAAGGGAATTCGTCCTTCTTTATATCCTTCCGATCGGGCCATTTCGGCTCCTCCCAGCCGTCCTGAAACCAGTACTTTAATACCTTCAGCTCCCATACGCATTGTAGATGCAATTGACATTTTAATTGCACGACGATAGGAAATACGACCTTCAATCTGACGGGCAATATTATTGGCAACAATAGTAGCATCAAGCTCAGGACGCTTAACTTCAAAAATATTTATCTGAACCTCTTTATTCGTTATCTTTTTCAACTCTTCTTTCAGCTTATCAACCTCCTGACCACCTTTGCCGATAATAATTCCCGGACGCGCTGTGTTTACGGTTACGGTTATCAGTTTCAAGGTACGCTCGATGATAATTTTTGAAATGCTGGCTTTGGCAAGTCGGGCATTCAGATAATTTCTGATACTTTGGTCTTCAACTAATTTATCAGCATAGTTTTTTCCGCCATACCAATTAGAATCCCATCCCTTGATGATTCCTAACCTATTACTTATCGGATTAACTTTTTGTCCCATTAAGTATTGTTAATTTGTTTTTATCTCGGTTTCTTGTTTATCTACTTTTTCTTCATTCATGTTCCCAATGATAACAGTAACATGATTTGAACGTTTACGAATACGGTATGCCCTTCCCTGAGGAGCCGGCCGAATTCGTTTTAAGGTTTTTGCCTGATCAACAAAGATTTCTTTTACAACAAGTTTACTGTCTTCGAGCCGAACTTTTTCATTCTTTACCTGCCAGTTCGAGACTGCTGACATAACCAGCTTTTCTACATCTTTCGATGCATCTTTTGCATTATACCTGAGCAGGTCCAGTGCTTTATTGACATCAAGCCCTCGTATCAAATCAGCTACCAATCGCATTTTTCTGGGTGATGACGGGCAATTCCGAAGCACGGCAGAATAGGTCATTTTCCTTTTCTCTTTGCGTTGTTCAGCAATATTTCTTTTTCTTGCTCCCATGTTAGAATTTCCTTTTATCTTTTACTGACATATATTATTTCTGTTTACCACCATGTCCCCTGAAAATCCGTGTGGGAGCAAACTCACCCAGTTTGTGTCCTACCATATTTTCGGTGATATATACAGGTATGAATTTATTTCCGTTATGCACAGCGATAGTATGCCCAACAAAATCAGGTGAGATCATAGAACGTCGCGACCAGGTTTTAGTAACCTGTTTTTTGTTCGACTGGTTCATATCCATCATCCTCTTTTCCAATTTAAAATCTATAAATGGGCCTTTTTTCAGCGAGCGACTCATAGTTTATTAATTATTTGATTTTCGTCTTTCAACAATATACTTATTTGATGCGTTCTTCTTAGAACGTGTTTTAAAACCTTTGGCAGGCATTCCATTGCGTGACCGCGGATGACCTCCCGATGCACGACCTTCGCCTCCACCCATGGGGTGATCGACAGGATTCATTGCCACACCTCGTACCCGAGGACGGCGACCCAACCATCTCTTTCGACCTGCTTTACCTGAACGCTCGATCTTATGATCGGAATTAGAAACACTACCCACGGTGGCTCTGCAAGTTGTTAAAATCATTCGCGACTCACCGGATGGTAGTTTAATAATAGCATGCTTACCATCGCGGGATGTAAGTTGTGCATATGATCCGGCACTGCGTGCCAATACTCCTCCCTGGCCCGGATGAAGCTCTATATTATGAACGAGCGTACCAAGTGGTATTTCACCCAGTGTAAGAGCATTTCCTATCTCAGGTGCAACTCCCTGTCCTGACCGGATAGTTTGTCCAACCTTCAATCCATTGGGTGCAATTATATATTTCTTTTCGCCATCTTCATAAATAAGCAAAGCTATACGGGCTGTACGACTTGGATCATATTCGATTGAATGTACTGTAGCGGGTACTCCATCTTTATTCCTTAAAAAATCGACCACTCTGTAACGACGTTTATGACCACCCCCAATATATCGCATGGTCATTCTACCTGTATTATTTCTACCACCAGTCTTTTTCAAGGGTTTTAACAAGGACTTCTCCGGTGTAGCCTTAGAAATCTCGTCGAAAGTACTGATAATTTTATGCCGCTGACCTGGCGTAATAGGTTTAAGTTTTCTAATTGCCATATTGATTAGATATTGCTATAAAAATCAATTGTTTCTCCTTCAGCTAATGTCACAATCGCCTTTTTAAACGATTTTGTGTTTCCGCTGATAATACCTGTTCGGGTATAGCGCGATTTACTCTTCCCTGCATATATCATAGTATTAACTGCCACCACATTTACGCCATACATTTCCTCGACTGCTTTTTTAATCTGCAACTTGTTTGCCGCTTTGCTGACAATGAAACCGAACCGACTAAGAGTTTCCCCCTGATCAGTCATCTTTTCCGTTACTATGGGCTTTAATAAGATATCCATTGTTAACTTCCTTCTGTTTATTCGTCCTTTTGCAAATTATTAAGCGAACTCTCAATAAATACAAGATTAGATGCTTTCATTATCTCGTATGTATTTAATTCTGAGAGCGTTAAAACCTTAACTCCATGCAAATTTCGCGACGACAAATATATATTTTTATTTTGTTCATTAAGTACCATAAGCGAATTTTTATCGCTTATTTTCAAGTTGTTAAGAAGACTAAAATATTCTTTTGTCTTAGGAGCTTCGAAATTAAAATCTTCCACAACAAGTATAGCTTTATCCTTTGCTTTATAGGAAAGTGCTGAATATCTTGCCAGTTGTTTTACTTTTTTGTTCAGCTTAAATCCATAATCTCTGGGACGTGGTCCGAATACTCTTCCACCACCACGCAATATGGGTGATTTGATACTTCCTGCGCGGGCAGTACCGGTCCCCTTCTGCCTTTTAATTTTTCTTGTACTGCCGGTAATCTCGCTTCTTTCCTTGGTTTTATGTGTACCTTGTCTTCCGTTAGCCAGAAATTGTTTTACATCAAGGTAGATAGCATGATCGTTGGGTTCAACACCAAAAATCGAGTCTTTCAGTTTTACCTTTTTACCGGTTTCCTGGCCCGTGATATTTAATACAGTTATTTCCATTATTTCTCGACTATTACGTAAGAACCATTAGATCCGGGAATAGATCCCTTAAGCATTATCACATTTTGTTCAGGTATAATTTTTATTACCCTCAAGTTAAGAGTTTTTACAGTTTTTCCGCCCATACGACCTGCCATACGAATCCCTTTAAAAACCCTGGAAGGGTTAGATGATGCACCAATAGACCCGGGTGCCCGGCCTCTGTTGTGTTGACCATGTGTCGCATCGTTAACACCTGCAAAGCCGTGACGTTTTACAACACCCTGAAAACCTTTACCCTTAGAGTTAGCTTTTACATCGACCCAGGTATCATCTTTGAAATAATCAACCGTGATGGTATCTCCGGGTTTCCAATCGCGCACAAATCCTTTTAATTCTATAACTTTCTTCTTCGGGGTGGTTAATGCTTTTTTAAAGTGCCCGATCATGGCCTTTGTAGCATGTTTCTCCTTTTTCTCTTCAAAGGCTAGCTGCACAGCATTATATCCATCTGAATCAACATTTTTGATTTGTGTTACAACACAGGGCCCTACTTCAAGAACAGTGCAGGGTATGTTGTTCCCATCTTCATCGAAAATGGAGGTCATTCCTAATTTTTTTCCAATTAATCCTGGCATCGCTTTCTTATTTTAAGCAATTAAACTTTAATTTCAACTTCAACACCACTTGGTAATTCAAGTTTCATCAAAGCATCGATAGTTTTTGGTGTAGAACTATAAATATCGAGTAAACGCTTGAATGATGATAGCTGAAATTGTTCTCTCGACTTTTTGTTTACAAAAGGTGAACGTAAAACGGTAAATACCCTCTTATGAGTGGGAAGAGGAATTGGACCGCTAACAACAGCACCTGTCGATTTTACAGTTTTTACGATCTTCTCCGCTGATTTATCAACCAGGTTATGATCGTACGATTTAAGCTTAATTCTAATTTTCTGGCTCATTCTGATCCCATAAATAATTTATACAACAGCTTTTGATCCTTTTATTTTTTCAATTATTTCTGATGCAATATTTTCAGGTACTTCTTCATAATGAGAAAACTCCATTGATGAAGTAGCTCTCCCAGATGTCAGTGTCCGAAGTACGGTAACATAACCAAACTTTTCAGAAAGTGGCACCTTTGCCTTGATTACACGAGCTCCGGCTTTGCTTTCCATACCCTCAATCTGCCCGCGCCGACGATTAAAATCAGCAATGACATCTCCCATATACTCTTCAGGAGTAACCACTTCTGCCGACATTATCGGTTCAAGAAGTATTGATTTGGCTTTACGCAATCCATGACGAAATGCTTGTTTTGCGCAAATCTCAAATGAAAGTGAATCTGAGTCGACAGAATGAAATGATCCGTCTTTAAGAACAACTTTCAGGCTTTCGAGCGGGTAACCGGCTAATACTCCATTGCGCATCGCCTCTCTGAATCCTTTTTCTATTGTGGGAATATATTCACGTGGAATGTTTCCTCCTTTAATTTCGTTTACAAACTGAAGTTCCTTATTTCCTTCATCGACTGGTGAGAAAACAACCTGAATATCGGCGAATTTTCCTTTGCCCCCTGTTTGTTTTTTAAATATCTCGCGATGTTCGATAGTATTAACGATAGCTTCTTTATAGGCCACCTGAGGTGTACCAACGTTGCAATCGACCTTAAATTCACGTTTTAGTCTATCGATGAGTATTTCGATATGAAGTTCTCCCATACCACTTATTATAGTTTGCCCCGAATCGTCGTCTATATTTACTTTAAATGTGGGGTCCTCTTCGGCAAGCTTATGCAGAGCGGTACTTAATTTATCAATGTCGACCTGTGTTTTAGGTTCTATTGCCACACCTATTACCGGTTCGGGAAATGTCATGGACTCAAGTGATATCTGATGTTTTATATCACACAGTGTATCACCTGTTCTTAAATCTTTAAATCCAACACCTGCACATATATCACCGGCCTCAATTTTATCTTTTGGGTTCTGCTTATTGGCATGCATCTGATATAATCGATTCACGCGTTCTTTTTTACTGGTACGCGGATTAAATACAGTATCGCCGGCATTAAGAGTTCCAGAGTAAACCCTCACGAAAACCAGCCTTCCGACAAAGGGGTCGGTGGCTATTTTAAAAGCCAGTGCAGCTAATGGAACATTAGGATCGGGCTGGCGTTCAACTTCCTGATCGTTTTTTGGATTGATTCCTTTAACCGCACCCACATCGAGCGGACTTGGAAGAAGGCAGGTCACTGCATCAAGCAAACGTTGTATGCCTTTATTTTTAAAAGCCGATCCACATAAAACCGGGACAATTGTGCGATTAATAACAGCTTTTCGGGTTGCTTCCATGAATTCATCAACCGTTATGGCTTCTCTGTTTTCAAAAAACCTTTCGAGAATCTCATCATCGGTTTCGCAAACTGCTTCGATGAGTTTTTCACGCCATTCTTCTACCGTATCTATCATATCCTCCGGAATATCGGAGTACTCGTACTTCATACCGAGAGTCTCATCTTCTTTCCAGATTATAGCCCTTCGTTCAATAAGATCAACTATTCCGGAAAAATTATCTTCCGATCCGATAGGTAATTGCATGGGAACTGGGTTAGCACCTAGTTTTTCCTTGATCTGACTCACTACACCGTAAAAGTCAGAACCCACACGATCCATTTTATTTATAAACGCGAGACGCGGTACACCATATTTATCTGCCTGACGCCATACGGTCTCCGATTGTGGTTCAACACCACCTACTGCACAAAATACAGCAATAGCACCATCAAGTACTCTGAGCGAACGCTCAACCTCAACAGTAAAATCAACGTGCCCCGGTGTGTCAATTATGTTTATTTTGTAATCCTGATCTCTGTATTTCCAAAAACATGTAGTAGCGGCCGATGTGATTGTAATTCCTCTCTCCTGCTCCTGCACCATCCAGTCCATTGTGGCCGCACCGTCATGAACTTCTCCTATGCGATGTGTAATACCGGTATAAAACAAAACACGTTCGGTAGTGGTTGTTTTACCGGCATCTATGTGGGCCATAATGCCTATATTCCTTGTATATTTAAGGTTCGAATTCATTAAACACTAATTATCAGCTAGCAACTATAAGTACTTATCCGCAATGTCAAAAGTCTTCATTAGAATCTGAAGTGTGCAAACGCCTTGTTTGCTTCAGCCATTCTGTGGGTATCTTCCTTCTTCTTATATGCTCCGCCTTCTTCGTTATATGCTGCAAGTATTTCTGCTGCAAGTTTTTCACTCATTGAATGTCCTCCCCTTTTCCTTGCAAAAAGGATTAAATTCTTCATACAGATCGATACTTTACGATCAGGTCGAATCTCAGTCGGAACTTGGAAAGTCGCTCCACCTACCCTACGGCTTTTTACCTCAACCTGTGGGGTTATATTCTCCAGAGCTTTCTTCCATATTTCAAGTGCAGAACCTTCTATATCTTTACCTTTATCATCAACAATATCCAGTGCATCATAAAATATTTTATATGCAACACTCTTCTTTCCACTCAGCATCATATTATTAATGAACCTGGTTACCAATGTGTCATTATACTTCGGATCAGGTAATAATATTCTTTTCTTAGGTTTTGTTTTTCTCATTGATTAATGAACCTTAAAAATTATTATTTCTTAGGCTTTTTTGATCCATACTTTGACCGACGTTGTGTTCTGCCATCAACTCCAGCAGTATCTAATGCCCCACGAATAAGATGGTAGCGAACACCTGGTAAATCTTTCACTCTGCCACCACGAATTAATACAACAGAGTGTTCCTGTAAATTGTGACCTTCGCCCGGAATATAGGCATTCACTTCTTTACCATTAGTCAATCGCACCCTGGCAACTTTACGCATCGCCGAATTTGGTTTTTTAGGTGTTGTTGTATATACGCGAACACATATACCACGACGCTGCGGACATGCATCCAGAGCAGGTGCTTTACTTTTATCCTGAATTTTATTTCTTCCTTTTCGAACTAATTGCTGTATAGTTGGCATACAAACGTTTTAAGTAAAATTCTTGAAAATCGGCTTGCAAAGGTAGATGTTTTTTTAATAAAAGCAACACTATGCTAAAATAAATTTAAGCCTAAACACTAAAACAAATACACCCTCTAAATACGTACAAATTCAGAAAAATCAATGAAAAAAACTTCTTGCTAAAAACTCATTTAATCGAAAGGAACAACTACTAATTTATGAATTTAATATATTCGATAATCTGATCGATTTCTTCATTTGTGAGCTGGTCCTTATAACTAAGCATTAATCCTTTGCTATAACCCTTTACTATGTCGGTATTAGGTTCAAGAATGGAGCGGCGTATGTAATCTTCATCTGCTTTGATGGTTCTTTCTTTTCCACTTGTAATGACTGTGACATCATGACCAAATACGCCCAAATAGGAAGGTCCAACGATTTTTGTTCCATCGGTTGAATGACAGGCATTACAACCTATCTGCCGCACAATTTGCTTACCTTTCATAGCCGGTGTTTCTGTAATTTCTGCATTGACCAGGTTTTGATCTGTGCCTATGGTATCGGTATACCATTTATCGAATTCTTCCTGTGTAAGTACCCTCACAGATGTAATCATTGAAGAATGTTCCAATCCGCAATACTCCGTACAGAAAAGATCGTATGTGCCGGGGGAATTTGCAATAAACCATGCCGTTCGGGGTGTGCCTGGAACAACATCCTTCTTAATCCGAAATGCCGGAATATACAGGCTGTGAATAACATCGATGGCTTCCATATCGAGTGCTACCGGCTTTCCAACCGGTATTATCAAGGTATCGGTTCTTACACCGTTATTGTATTTAAAATTCCACTTCCACATTCGTGCAATGGTTTCAATATGCATGGCATCTTTTGGTGGATTTGATTCCATAGGCTTCCAAGCAGTCCAGCCATAATAAAACATAGCCAGAACGATTAATAAGGGGATTACTGTCCAAATTATCTCAAGACTAAGATTTCCCCGAAACTGAGATGCAACTGGATTTTTACTTTCGCGATATTTAACAATGAATACAATAAGAGCTACCGTGAGACCAATTAAAAAGAAAAGTACAATACCAAGTATAATTATGAAAGCTGTATTTACACCTTCGGCAAAGTTCGATAAATTGGAAGAAAACATATTCTATATAAGTGTTTTAAAAAACCATCAATTTTATCTTTGAAAACCGTAATCCAGGAAAGTGACTATCATTACTGCAAGAAAAATAAAAAGTACAAATCCGATCATCACCCGGAACATTACATTCTCATATTTAAGATGCATGAAAAACCACAGCACAAGTGATGATTTTATCGTAGCCAGTAAAAGGGCTCCAACAATTGCGAGTCCTCCAAGATCGATGGAAGTTATAGCTACTGATATAAAAGTCATGAGCAATAATGCCAGCAATACAAAAAAGTAGGTCTTATATTTTACTATATGTGTTTTCGTCTCTGTACTCATATATTTTTATCAGTTAAGCGATCAAATAAAATAAAGGGAACAGGAAAATCCAGATAAGATCGACTAGATGCCAATACAACCCCCCATTCTCCAACTGAACATAATATCCGGCATTTAACGTAGAATTCATCACTTTTAACAGCATAATTGTAAGTATTATTACTCCAATAATAATATGAAAAGCATGTAATCCGGTCATCGCAAAATACAGCCCAAAAAATAATACTTCCCCCGTACCCAATTCCGCGAGTTTTTCAGATCCGGGATATATGCGATGTCCAAATTTCCCACTCCATTCAAAATATTTATTTATCATAAAAATGATAGCAAGTATGATTGTAGCAGAAAGTAAAAAAATGGCCCTCGATTTCTGTCTAAGCTGCACGGCAGTAATTGACATGGCAACTGTCATACTGCTGATAAGCAAAATTACCGTGTTCATTGTGCCAATTGAGGTATTGAGTTCCTCCGCTGCCAGATGAAAAGCAACCGGATTCTTGAACCTGTACACAGAATAAACAATAAACAATCCCCCGAAAAATAGCAACTCGGTAAAAATGAAAAGCCACATTCCAATTTTTGATCCTAAATCGTCGCGATGAACTTCAACTGAAGACATTGTATAGTGGTTTTAAGAAGGTTTTACCTCACTAAAATCGTATGGCTCCTTCGTTATAACTGGAATCTCTTCAAAATTTTCGAGTGGCGGCGGACTGGGTATCTGCCACTCCAGGGTGACTCCACCCCATGGATTCATCGAAGCAGGTTTACCATGCCGGGCCGAACGTATTAAATTAATAATAACCAATGCCAGTCCAAAAATCATCAGGAAAGCACCTAATGATGATACTATATTGAGCCCGTGAAATTCTTCAACATAATCAAAATATCTGCGGGGCATACCCTTGATTCCCAAAATAAACATGGGAAAGTACAGGAAAAGGAAACCGGTAAAGAAAACAACCCAGCCTGTATCTGCCCAACCTTCATCGTACATATGGCCAAACATCTTTGGGAACCAGTAATGAATAGCTGCCATAAAGGCGAATCCTACTCCTCCGAAAACAATAAAATGAAAATGGGCAACAACAAAAGTTGTGTCGTGTACATGCACATTAATAGCCAATGCACCTAAAACGAGTCCAGACAAACCACCGATCAAAAAAACAAAGAGGAAGGAAGCTGCCCAGAAAAAAGGTGTTTTCAGTTGAATAGAACCTTTATATAATGTTGCCAGCCAGTTGAATACTTTGATTGCACTTGGTATGGCCACCAGAAATGTCAGAAAGGAGAAGGCAAATTGTGCTGTACCACTCATGCCGGCGGTAAACATATGATGTCCCCATACGAAGTAACCAATAAATGCTATAAGCATGGTAGAGATGACAATTGCTTTATATCCAAAAATTGGCTTGCGTGCAAAAGTGGGTAGTATTTCAGATATAATCCCCATTGCCGGAAGGATCATAATATATACAGCCGGATGAGAATATATCCAGAAAAGATGCTGATACAATACCGGGTCGCCACCAAGCGTAGGATCGAAAAAACCAATATGTAAGGTACGTTCAGCTACTATCATCAGTAGAGTGATACCTACAATGGGTGTTGCCAGTAATTGTATCCAGGCTGTACCATAAAGAGTCCATGGGAAAAGTGGCATTCTTAGCCAATTCATTCCGGGCGCTCTCATACGATGAATAGTAACAATAAAATTCAATCCGGTAAGTATCGATGAGAAACCCAGAATAAAAGCCCCAAGAACAGCAGGAAGCATATTAGTGGTTGTTTTAAAACTATACGGAGCATAAAAGGTCCAGCCGGTATCGGGTGGTCCGTCACCCAAAAATTGGGAACTTATGGCCACAGCGGCGCCAAAAATATAAACCCACCACGACAGTAAATTTAATCTTGGAAAAGCAACATCCTTTGCCCCTATCATAATGGGCAGGAAAAAATTACCCAGAATAGCGGGGATGCCCGGAATCACTATCAGGAAGATCATTGTAATACCATGAAGTGTAAAAATCCCATTATAGGTCTTGGCATCCATAATGGTTTTCCCAGGGGCTATAAGCTCAAACTTCATCAATAATCCCAGTATAGCTCCAACTATAAAAAAAGTCCCGATTGAATAAAGGTACAGCAGCCCTATTCTTTTATGATCGGTGGAAAATATCCAGCCAAATATTCCCTTGAAACGTCCTTTATATTCTAAATAGCTGGGGTCATTCCCCTGTATTTTTTTTACCATATCTGCAAATGAATTATTTTCTATTTACTGCGCTTTTTTCTTATCGACCATATTAATAATGAGGCAAAAAATATCAACAAGATAAATGTAATTATAACGCCGGTAACTCTGGTTATATTAAGTACATATCCCTGACCTTCGGGATCGTAGCTGTAGCAATATTGCAGCACCTTGTTAATCGTTGGCCCCGATTGGCCTTTTGATGTTTCAATAACGGCCATTTTAAATTCAAAAGGCAGAAATCTGACTCCGTTGAGATAACGTGTAATTTTACCATCACCGGCCAGGAATATCAGAGTTCCGGTATGCAGGTAATCGTTACCCGTTTGTTTATACTTAAAACCGACACTTTGTGTCAAACGGGAAATATTGGTGCTGTCGGTAGTATAAAATATCCAACCCTCTTTGGCCTCTTCAAGACCTGTTATTTTCAGATAGTTGTTCTTCTTCTGTTTGGCCAGATGTGATCCTTCCCGGGGATTGAAACTAACTGTCATAACCTGGTAATCTTTACCTATTATCAGACCTGATTTCTGGATAACATTTGCCAAACCATCCATTAATGGAGTACATATTCCCGGACATCTAAAGTATACAAGGTTAAGAACAATAGGTTTACCAAACAATTGTCCGGTCATAACAGTGTCTCCGTTTTCCGAAATCAGTCTTATATCATCAGGCAAATAGCTATCCAAGTGTTCAATAATTCCGATTTCAAGCTCTTCCGATGCGGAGGACATATCCTGTGCACTGAGATAAACCGAAATTAAAAGTCCGATTCCAATAAGGATATATATTCTCATATCTAAATAGAGTTTGATCTAAATTATTGATATAAAACCTTATATGCAAATAAAAAAATTCATCCGAAAAATAATAAGCAACTTAAACAGCAAATGCTATTCTATAGATACAAAAAAACCTGTCAGTTGTTCAACAAACAGGTCCAGGCTTTGCATATCTTTCATCAGTCTTAATTATGCTGTTTTTACTCTCTGGGTAACCAGTGATAAAATCAGATATAACAGCATGGAATATAATATGCCTTCAAGGCCGAAAATGATAAAAAGTAGAATTCCTGCTAATATAATTATATATCGATACATGTTATTTTTCAATCCAAAGCCCTCAAATTTGAGACTGATCATTTTAATTCTTGAAATCATCAAAGCAACCAAAATAATCAGAATGGCAAAGACAAAATAGATATTCCATATTAACGAACTAATCCATTTTGTTTCTGAATTAATTATCAACCAAAATGATGCGATTATTATAGCAGCCGCCGTTGTTGATAAACCCTGAAAATAGTTTTTTTCGGATTTTGAAATGTTGAACCTTGCCAGCCTTATCGCAGCTCCTACAGCAAAAAGTAAAGAACAGAGCAAAATGAGATTCTGAATGAAATTAGCTGAAATCCAATCATAGGTACTATGTTCTGAAAGTTTAGTAAGTACCATATTGAGCCAGTTAAAAATCATAATCGAAGGAGCTACTCCAAAACTAACCATATCGGCTAATGAATCAAGTTGAACTCCAAATTCTGATTTAGCATTCAGAGCTCTCGCAACAAAACCGTCGAAAAAATCTATAATAGCTGCCATAAATATAAACCAGGCAGCATGATATTCATTCTGTCCTCTAAACACAATTATAATGGCAACACAACCCAGAAGCAGGTTTATTATAGTAAGCGCATTGGGGAAAAAATACTTGAAATTTTTCATGTAAACACGTTAATATTATTACTTAAAGGTATAAAAAATTAACATAAAATTACGAGTGAAAAATGATTTCATCACAAGTATATATCATTAGTAAATGTCAAACTTCATACTGGTATATTTGTTTATATCTTCCTTATAGGAAACATTACTAAATAAGAAATATTATTCTTCGGTTACATGTTGCAGATTGTATACTACCCTCCACTCTATTACTAAATAATTCTTACTTTTGCGAAAACTTACCTATTACACTTATATGAAAATTGCTGTTGATTTCGATGGAACAATTGTAGAACACCGTTATCCTCAAATCGGGGAAGAGAAATTATTTGCATTTGAAACTCTGAAGCAGATACAAAAACTCGGGCATCATCTTATCCTTTGGACTTTCAGGCACGATAAAGAACTCGATGAAGCTGTTGATTATTGTCGCAAAAAAGGAATCGAATTCTACGCGGTTAACCGAAGTTATCCTGAAGAAGAATTTGATCCGGAAATAGTCAGCCGTAAAATTGATGTCGATCTTTTCATTGACGATCGCAATGTCGGAGGTTTTCTGGGATGGAGTGAAATCTGGCAAATGATCAATCCTGATTCGATCGATTCGGAATATAATGAACTCACAAATCTTTCGAGTAAAAGCAATTTTTCTGTTGGTAGCCGTTTGAAAAAAATTTTTAAATGATGTATCTCACCGCTATTTTTCTCCCCGTATTCAAACAACTGAGTCTTTTTTATATTGTAATTTTCTTAATCACTTCCTGCCACGAAGGATCGAAGAAAAATAACAGTGATACAAACTCTAAATCTAAGCTCCAAAAAGAATTTTCAGTTGCATCACCAGCCATCGATGAAGTATTTTCAGTAAGTGATACTGTAACTTTTTCACTTAATTCTCAGAGTGAAATTGTGCCCGATTCTGTAAAAATTTATCTCGAAGGGAATATTGTTCATACTGAAAAAATATCCAGCAATAAATTTGCAGTCACCCAGGTTTTTTTAAAAGTTGGACGGCAGAATTTCCGTATTATTGTCTTCCACCACGACAGTTTATCTCAAACACTTACTATTCGGGTTACCGTACTTTCCGATGTAGAACCAACTTCGCTTACCTACCGGTTGATTCGAAAAGTACCTCATGGTTCAGATGATTTTACACAGGGACTTGTCTATCATGATAAATGGCTTTATCAGGGTACAGGTCGGCGGGGTTTCTCAAGTCTAAAAAAAATTAATCCAGAGAATGGAGCCACGGAACTGGAACGAAAAATGGAAAAAACCTTCTTTGGAGAAGGAATTACTATTGTTAACCATAAAATTTATCAACTCACCTACCGGCAAAAAGTCGGATTTGTATATGATGTGGGTACTTTTGAACTTATCCGTGAATTTGATCTCCAAACTATGGAAGGCTGGGGCCTGACAACTGACGGCAAGAATTTGATTGTGAGCGATGGATCTTCCATTCTGTACTTTTATAATCCGGACTACTTTAATCAGGTCGGACAATTGGATGTTTGCCATAACAGAGGACTGATGATTAATTTAAACGAGCTTGAATATGTCGATGGTGCAATATGGGCCAATGTTTATGGTGAATCTTATATCGTAAAAATTGACGCTGAAACCGGAGGGGTTCTTGCACGTCTTGAACTTGAGTCGCTTTTTCCTGCAGGTCTGCCCCGTGATTACGATCATGTGCTTAATGGAATAGCCTATAATTCCGGGAGTCATACTTTTTATATTACTGGAAAACTCTGGCCACTTATGTATGAGATTGAGATTCAAGAAACTCAGTAATTTAACTCACTTTTTTAAAAAATTGTTCCTGGTTGATCCCAGCAGCTACAATTTATTTTGATGATATACTTCCTACTATTTAAGATCCTTGGTTTCCTAAAGTTAGGGGATTAATAATTTGATCAGCTGGTAGTTAGTTTTAATGTTAATAACTTGTTCATAACGTGAAAATAAAATGTTCACAAAAGAAAAATGGTCGAAAATCCGAACGGATTTATAAGTAGTATTTTTGCGACATCATTACAAAAAATTATTCTATACTTGTAAAATTAAATCAAATAAAAAAAAGCTCGTCTACATGGGAAAAGTGATTGCTTTAGCAAATCAAAAAGGTGGAGTAGGTAAAACAACTACAACGATTAATCTGGCAGCAAGTCTGGCTGTTCTCGAAAAGAAAGTTCTCATAATCGATGCCGATCCTCAGGCAAATGCCACTTCCGGAATTGGTCTTGATGTACGTAATGTTGAGAAAACCATTTACGAGTGTCTTATTGAGGGCCTCGATGCCAGAGAAGCAATTGCAAAATCGGAAATTGATGGTATGGATATTATCCCCTCACACATCGATCTGGTAGGTGCCGAAATTGAGATGTTGAATATGGAGCAGCGTGAACATATGCTAAAGAAAGTGATAGCTCCTGTTAAAGATGATTATGATTACCTGCTTATCGACTGTTCACCTTCTCTTGGACTAATTACAGTTAATTCCCTTACAGCAGCAGACTCAGTAATGATACCTGTGCAGTGCGAATATTTTGCCCTGGAAGGATTGGGCAAACTGCTGAACACCATAAAAATTATCCAGGGACGCTTGAATACAGATCTGGAAATTGAGGGTTTTGTACTTACTATGTACGATTCCAGGCTCCGGCTTTCCAATCAGGTTGTTGATGAAGTACGGAAACATTTCCAGCAGATGGTTTTTGATACTATTGTACAGCGAAATATAAAACTATCCGAAGCCCCCAGCTTTGGTAAACCGGTAGTACTTTACGATGCTGAATCAAAAGGTTCTATAAATCATCTTAATCTGGCGCGCGAATTAATTACAAAAAATGAAGAAATAGAAGTCTGACCAGGTTGAATGGTTAGAATCAAGCAAATATATTATGGCAAAAAAGAATGCACTTGGTAGAGGATTAGGGGCCTTAATTGATCCGAACGATTCGTCAGATGAAATTAGGGATCAACCCAGGAGAATGAGTGGCGTAGCTGAAATCGATATCGATTCTATCGATACAAATCCCTACCAGCCAAGGACCATTTTCGACGAAGAATCCCTGATGGAACTTGCCGGTTCTATTAAAGAAATCGGCATTATTCAGCCTATTACAGTGCGCCGAAGTGAAGCCGGTCGATATCAGCTTATCACAGGCGAACGCAGACTCCGGGCAGTAAAAATTGCCGAGCTCAATAAAATACCTGCCTACATTCGCGAAGCCAACGATCAGAATATGCTGGAAATGGCACTGATCGAAAACATTCAACGTGAAGATCTTGATTCCATCGAAATTGCCATCAGTTATCAGCGGCTCATTGACGAATGCGATCTTACACAGGAATTATTAAGTCAGCGGGTAGGAAAAAAAAGGGCTACGGTAGCCAATTATCTCAGGTTACTCAGGCTTCCGGCCGAAATACAGTTGGGTATTAAGGATCAGAAATTATCGATGGGCCACGCAAGATCGCTGATCAATATCGAAGATCCCAAAACACAGCTAAAGATCTACAATAAGATTATCGATCAGGAACTCTCAGTGCGAAAAGTGGAGGAGATGGTAAGAAACCTAATCGAAGGAAATGAGGATACTCCTAAAGAGAAAACAGAACAACCACCCAGGGATTATGAAGCCCTTAAAAATCACTTGCGAAACTATTTTAATAGTAATGTAGAGTTCAGACGAAACAATAAGGGAAGTGGTAGGATCGTTATTCCATTCAAGACGGATGAAGATTTGGAAAGAATAATCGCTATTTTTGATAAGCTTAACACCTGAAACCGGTCAGTAAATTGAAAAGGATTAAAGGCACAATACGCATAATAAGCATCCTTACGGGTGCTTTGTTTTTTTTATTGTCGCCAGCATATTCCCGATCGTGCTACCCGACAGCCGATTCAATTTTACAGGCCGATACAATAAAAACCTCTATCCTGTATGAGAGTGAAACACTTAAAATACAAGACAGTCTTCAGACAGGCACAACTGTTCAAGCTACAGCCATAATTGATACGAATACGACTATAGTTGAAGATACAATTATTGAAGGTAGTAGAAAAAGAAAAATACCCTCACCTCAAAGGGCTACTATCCTCTCAGCAGTGATCCCTGGCTTGGGACAGGCCTATAATCACAAATATTGGAAAATCCCTGTTATTTATTCTATCGGAGTGGGTTTGTACTTTTACTATGACTATAAAAACGATATTTATCTGGATAACAAGCGGTGGTACAATGAGGCAGAACCTGATGATCCGAATCGTGATACATACGATAATGATAGGAACGATGCCCTCACTAAACGTGGTTACGCTGTAATTTTTATGGGAATTCTGTATTTTGCCAATGTTATCGATGCTATGACCGATGCTTACTTTCTACAATATGATATCAGTGAAGACCTCTCTGTTGATATAAGACCCACCCTGATACCCGAATTCTATCATCCTGAAAATTATTATTCATACGGAGTAAGTATTAACATCCACTTTTAATATTTCTGAAATGATTAAAGCTATTTTCCTATCAATTGTTGTTGCAGGTATGACAATTCTGTTACAGGCTAATCCTGAGATAACCGATACTTTGAAAATCCATCTCGCCGATTCGTTGGACGCTTCACTCGAAATGAGTGATTCAATCGATACGAATTTCGAAAGTAACCTGGACAGCATGCTCAACTTGTTCTATGTTCAGGAAGCTCTCCCCGATACATTTCCAGTTGAGACCAGTATAGGTAACATCCCCGATTTTCCCGATTCTGTTTATATTGCCCGTCTTGCAGCGATACCCACTGTTATCGATCTTTCCTATAATAGCATAGTCAAGAATTATATCGATAGTTATGCCAAGAAAAGACGTAAATCAGTTGAAGT
>CAZMVE010000010.1:0-6272 GCA_964569585.1 uncultured Bacteroidales bacterium
AATTAAGTGATTTATGTAAGGGAAAGACGGAAAGAATTCACAGGGATTTCACTTAAACTCACTCTTCTTTATAGAATAAAGAAGATTTGTCTCCTTTACTTTCCAGCTATGAGTTTCTAACGTGCCTGAAGAAATATATTTATGTACAAAAAAAAATGCCGGGATATCACCCGGTATTCTATCTGTATTTCGTATTTCTTATTTAATCTTCATCAAATAATCATGCACATTATCAGCTGCCTTCCGGCCTGTGGCAATGGCCCTGACTACCAGACTTGCACCTGAAACAGCATCACCCGCAGCAAATACCTTTGCATTGGAGGTTTGACCGGAAGTATCGGTTATTATATTTCCACGTTTATCGAAGGTAACTCCCAGCTCGCTTGCCAATCCTTCGTGGTAGCAATGTACAAATCCCATGGAAAGCAGTACAAGATCGGCTTTAATCTGCCACTTTGTTTGTGTTTTTTCTATCATTTTAAACTGACCGCCTGCCTTGCCGTCAGGCAGGTTCTCCTTTTTCCACTCCACTTCAACAACTTCTGCTGCTTTTACACTCCCATTTTTATCGCCTATAAGCTTTTTTGTATTAAGTAACCAAGACCTTTCACAACCTTCCTGATGCGATGAGGATGTTCGAAGAGTATTTGCCCAATAGGGCCAGGGATTATCGAGGGAGCGCTTTTCCGGCGGCTTAGGTAATATTTCAATCTGATAAATGTTTGTAGCACCCTGCCGTATCGATGTCCCGACACAATCCGAACCTGTATCGCCGCCGCCAATAATCAGTACATTTTTACCGGTAGCTGAAATTCGTTTCTCCTCTGAAAATTCGGCTCCTGAAATTACCCGGTTTTGCTGTGTAAGAAATTCCATAGCAAAATGTACCCCTTTTAATTCTCTTCCTTCAACAGTTAAATCTCTGGGTTTCATAGCTCCTATTGCTAATACAACAGCATCGAAATTCTTAAGAAGATCTTCTCCTTTTACATCAACTCCCACGCTGCAATTAGTTTTAAACTGAAGGCCTTCCATCAACAGAATATTCAACCTCCGGTCGATGACACTTTTTTCGAGCTTAAAATCAGGTATTCCAAATCGGAGTATGCCTCCTATCGCTTCATCTTTTTCATAAACAGTTACAGTATGTCCCCACTTATTTAAAAGATCGGCACAAGCAAGACCTGCCGGACCCGAACCAATTACAGCTACTTTTTTACCTGTACGCACCTTCGGAGGCCTTGGTTGAATCAGGCCTCTGTCAAAAGCCTGATCAGCCGTGGCACACTCATTTTCACGTATGGTAACAGGTTCTTCATCAATATTAAGCGTACATGCATGTTCACAGGGTGCCGGGCAAATTCTCCCGGTAAATTCGGGAAAATTATTGGTGACATGAAGATTATCTATAGCTTCCTGCCAGTTTCCTTTGTATATCGCATCCTGCCATTCAGGCATGTTGTTCATAATAGGGCATCCCCATTGACAAAAAGGTATACCACAATCCATGCAACGTGCAGCCTGATCTTTTCTGTCCTTTTCGTTTAAAACCTGCTCAACTTCACTATAATCTTTAACCCTCTCGTTTTTCGGACGATATCCTGCCGGTTTTCGCTCTATGGTCATAAATCCTTTTGGATTTCCCATAATTATCTGTTTAAATAGTTACTTAAATATTCTCAATATTGAAAATGTGGTTCATCTTCCGTTTTTTCAATCTCACTCTTTATTTGTTCAAGCTTTATCTCCTGAAGAATCTTTTTGTATTCAAAGGGAATCACCTTAATGAATTGAGGCAGATGAATTTCCCAATTGATCAAAATCTCTTTGGCAAGCTCTGATCCTGTATAATTCAAATGATTGTTGATCATTTCCTGTAGTTCCATTTCATCATCCCTATCGACAATATGCTCAAGCTCTACCAACCCTTTATTACAGAAATAATCGAAATTCCCATCCTGATCAAGAACATAAGCAATACCACCGCTCATACCTGCTGCAAAATTACGTCCTGTGCGTCCAAGCACAACAGTGCGCCCGCCTGTCATATATTCACAACAATGGTCACCCACACCTTCTACAACAGCCCTGGCTCCTGAATTCCGGACACAAAACCTTTCGCCGGCAACACCCTGTATATATGCTTCACCGTTTGTTGCCCCATAAAGGACAGTATTACCGATGATAATGTTTTCCTCAGGTTTAAATGTGGAGCCCCTGGGAGGAACGATAATAATGCGTCCGCCAGACATACCTTTTCCCATATAATCGTTCGTATCACCTTCCAGGTAAAAATTAAGCCCTTTTACAAGAAAGGCTCCAAAACTCTGTCCGGCTGACCCGGTAAACATACAATTTATGGTTTTATCGGGGAGACCCTCTTCTCCGTAGATACGACTTATTTCACCCGATAACATAGCTCCAACAGTCCGATCCGTATTTTGTATTTTACGTGAAATCCAGACTTTGTTTTTGTTTTTTATGGAACTAGCAGCCTGCTTAATAAGTCCGCGATCCATGATGTCCTCTATTTTATGATTCTGGAAACATACACAATGGTTTTCGTAAATATCGGCTTCTTTAGGCCGGTAAAGTAATCTCGACAAATCAATTTTTGAGGCTTTCCTATGTTCTATATCGGTGCGCTGTTCCAACAAGTCAGTGCGTCCCACAATATCATCGAATTTGCGAATTCCCATTTCAGCCAGATATTCACAGATTTCTGTTGCCAGAAAATTGAAATAATTTATTACAAACTCCGATTTACCAAGGAAACGTTTTCGCAATTCTTTATCTTGTGTAGCCACACCAACAGGACACGTATTCAGATGGCACTTACGCATCATGATACACCCTAAAACCACCAGGGCCGCCGTAGCAAATCCAAATTCTTCAGCCCCCAATAGTGCCGCGTAAATTACATCGCGTCCCGTTTTCATCTGCCCGTCGGTTTGCAGACGAACCCTGTCGCGAAGATTGTTCATAACCAGGGTTTGCTGAACCTCAGAAATTCCGAGTTCCATGGGCAAACCGGCATGCTTGATAGAGCTTGCGGGACTGGCCCCTGTTCCACCTTCCATACCTGATATAGTTATACTGTCGGCATAAGCTTTGACTACACCTGCTGCAACAGTACCTACTCCTCTCTCTGAAACCAGCTTAACGTTAATTCTGGCTTTTGGGTTTGTGCACTTCAGGTCGAAAATCAATTGGGCCAGATCTTCGATAGAATAAATATCGTGATGTGGCGGAGGAGATATTAATGTAATACCCGGAGTACTATGTCGAAGATGAGCAATAACTTTATCCACTTTGAAGCCGGGCAATTGGCCACCTTCACCTGGTTTTGCTCCCTGGGCAATTTTTATCTGTATTTCATCGGCATTTACAAGATAGTTGGTAGTAACGCCAAACCTCCCCGAGGCTACTTGTTTAATAGCACTTCGGGCCCATGTACCATCTTCTTTCGGTTTAAATCGTTTCGTATCTTCACCTCCCTCGCCCGTATTGCTTTTGCCCCCAATCCTATTCATAGTAATGGCTAATGCCTCATGCGCTTCTTTGCTTATTGACCCATATGACATAGCACCAGTGACAAAACGTTTCATGATTGTTTCAGCTGCTTCAACTTCTTCGATAGGTATAGGTTTACCTTTTTTAATATTTACACAACCGCGCAAAAAATGGGGTTTCCGGTTTTGATGATCTACCAGTGTGGTAAATTCTTTGAATTTACTATAATCTTTGGCCCTCGTAGCCCATTGTAGTAATCCAATCGATTCGGGATTCCAACCATGTTTTTCACCATCGTAACGAAAATGATAGATGCCTTCCGTCTTAAGTCCGTGAAGTAACTTCGGGTCGTTCCCAAAAGCCTGGGAATGACTTATCAGTGCTTCTTTAGCTGTTTCCTCGAACCCAATGCCACCGATTCTGGAATCTGTTCCTGTAAAATACTTCTCAATAATTTCATTGCCTACTCCAATGGCTTCATAAATCTGTGAACCATGATAACTTCTTAAGGTAGAAATCCCCATCTTGGAAAGGATTTTCAACAAGCCTTTGTCAATTGCTTTGATATAGTTTTCGCGCGCAATAACGTAATCTATTTCAATTTCACCTTTAAGACATCTTTCTTCAATAACGGCAAATGCCGCATAGGGATTTACAACACTGGCACCATATCCGATAAGCAATGCGAAATGGTTTACTTCGCGGGCTTCGGCAGTCTCTACTACTACTCCAACCTGCATGCGCTTTTTTGAACGGATTAAATGGTGATGGACGGCCGAAGTAGCTAATAACGAAGGAATAGGGGCCATATTTTCATTGATGCCCCGGTCGGTTAGAATAATAAAGTTTTTACCAACATCAACTGCCTGTTCAGCTTTTTGGCAAATATCTTCCAGGGCCATTTCAAGACCTTTACCTAATCCTTTACCTTTCGCAGGAAAAAGGATGGGTATCTCAATATAAGAAAAATTCTCCTCCCTAAGATTCCGGAGTTTGTTCAGATCGGTATTAGATACTATGGGCGAAAAGAACTTAATAAGTTTGCAATGACCCGATGACTCGAAAAGTATATTTTTTGAAATCGATCCTATGTAATTTGTCAGTGCCATTACAAGACCCTCACGAATTGGGTCGATTGGAGGATTGGTTACCTGAGCGAAAAGCTGTTTAAAATAATTGAAGAAACGTTGTGGTTTATCGGAGAAAAGAGCTAAAGGTGTATCGTTACCCATAGAATGAATCGGTTCCTGTCCCTGCAAGGCCATAGGTTTTAAAAGAACATCTAAATCTTCTTTAGTATATCCGAATTCCCTTAGGTATATTTCAAAATTATCTCCAAGTGTTGTAAGTACACGTTTTTTGACCTTTATTTCCCCGAGCTCAACCCGATTCTCCGCTAACCATTGTGCATAGGGATTTCTATCGGTCAGCTGGCGTTTCACTTCTTCATCGGGGACAATAACCCCCATTTTTGTGTCGACAAGCAGGATTTTGCCCGGACGAAGACGCCCTTTTTCTTTTACTTGTTCCGGTTCGAAGATTTGTACACCTACCTCTGAACCCATAACAATTAAATCGTCCTTGGTTATAACATATCGTGAAGGACGCAAACCATTTCGGTCGAGCGTACCCCCAATATACCGGCCATCGCTGAACACTAATGATGCAGGTCCATCCCAGGGCTCCATGAGAGTAGACTGGTATTCATAATAAGCTTTCAGGCTGGGTGGTATAGGGTTTTTATCATTCCATGATTCTGGTATTAACATACTGAGTGCATGCGGCAAAGATTTACCTGTAAGTACAAGAAATTCCAATGCATTATCGAAGGAAGCAGAGTCAGATTTATTGGGTTCAATAATAGGAAACAGTTTTTCAAGATCATCGCCAAACAAATCCGATTTCATTATCGATTCCCGCGCGGTCATCCACATGCGGTTTCCTTTTATGGTATTGATCTCTCCATTATGGGCAACAAACCGAAAGGGTTGAGCTAAATCCCAGGTTGGAAAAGTATTAGTCGAAAAACGTGAATGTACTAGTGCAATAGCACTTATCATATTGGGATCACGTAGATCAATAAAATATCGTTCAACCTGATCGGGAGTTAACATTCCCTTATATATAAAAACTTTTGAGGAAAGACTGGGAATATAAAATGCCTTCTTTTCTTTAATATTAGATTCACGTACAGCCTTTTCAGCAAGTTTACGGGCTATAAATAGTTTTCGTTCAAGCATTCCCTGTTCTGGATAATTACCTGTAACAAATATTTGCTTGATAAAAGGTTCGGTAGCATGAGATATTTCTCCCAGTACTGAATTATCAACTTTGACATCCGTAAATTCAATAACATCCAAACCTTCACTTGTAATAGTATTAATAAGAATTTCCTCACATTGTTTTCGATATTTTATGTCTTTTGGGAGAAAAATGAGACCTGCTCCATATCTCCCCTCTGCGGGTACCCTGATCCCCTTCTGAACAAAATAGTTATGGGGCAGTTGAATCAGTATTCCAGCGCCATCGCCCGATAAATTATCAGCACTTTCAGCTCCTCTATGAGTCATATTCACTAAAACCTCAAGACCCTTCTTAATGATATCGTGTGATTTTATTCCCTTAATCTGGGTTACAAATCCGATTCCACAACTATCGTGCTCATTTTGAGGGTCATATAACCCCTGTGCTTTAGGAAATCCTTTAACCATAATACTTTATTTTCTTATTCAACCCACCTTATATAAAAAAGCCATTCT
>CAZMVE010000010.1:6372-44819 GCA_964569585.1 uncultured Bacteroidales bacterium
TAACCATAATACTTTATTTTCTTATTCAACCCACCTTATATAAAAAAGCCATTCTTACGCAGAGTCTGTTGCTTTATTAGAAGATTTACTATTCTTTTTGGTCTTCATAATGGGGTGTCTTTGAGCTTTCAAAGATAGTATATTTCTTCAATTCAGAAAAGAATTAAAAGTAATTTATTATAAATATGAATGAGTTTTGTATAAATATACAGCTATTTATCTTGTCCTTTCTTCAAGGTTCTCGTATTCTACCTGTCCATATACATTTTTATAGGCAGGCCGAATGATACGTTTTGAGCTGGATGTAATTTCCTCGATGCGATGTGCACACCATCCTGCCATACGTGAAACAGCAAAAATCGGAGTATATAGTTCCATGGGAAGATCGATGCAACGATATACAAATCCTGAATAAAAATCTACATTCGGACTAACAATTTTAACATTATCGCCTCCTTTGAATTTGGCCAAGACTTCTGGTGCAAGTTGTTCTATATTATCGTAAAGTGAAAATTCATCCATTTTACCCTTTTCATCAGCAAGTTCCTTCGCTTTTTGTTTTAAGAGTATTGCTCTTGGATCCGATAGTGTATATATGGCATGCCCAATCCCATAAATTTTTCCTGAACCATCACCGGCATGTCCATGCAGAATTTTCAATAAATATTCCGATAATTCATTTTTATCCGTCCAATCCTTGACATTTTTCTTGATATCTCTTATCATTTCTACTACCTGAAGATTGGCTCCACCGTGCAAGAAACCTTTCAGCGAACCTAGTGCTGCTGCAATTGTTGAATAGGTATCGGTTCCGGCTGAGCTGACAACACGTGTTGTAAAAGTTGAATTGTTACCTCCGCCATGCTCGGCATGAAGCACCAGGTTAAGATCTAGAATATCTGCTTCCAAACGCGTGTATCTGTCGCCTTTAATCATATACAAGAAATTTTCAGCCGTACTGAGACCGGGCTCCGGATGACGAATAATAAGCGATTTTCGCTGATAGGAATGCCGGAATCCAAAATAAGAATAGGCTGTGATGACCGGGAATTTAGCGATAAGATTGAGCGACTGGCGTAGAACATTCATATGTGAATGGTCCTCAGCATAATCGTCCATTGTATACAAAACCAATGCTGACCTTGCCAACATATTCATGATATTTCTTCCTCGTAAAGAGAGTATCATGTTTTTCGTAAAATACTGTGGTAAATCACGCAATCCAGCTAAATATGAGGTGAAGCGCATTAATTCATCCTTAGTAGGAAGTTTACCTGATAGCAGCAAAAATACGGTTTCGTCATATCCATGCCGTCCATCCTGCTGGAATCCCTTTACCAGTTCAGTCACCTCAAGACCGCGATAATATAAACGTCCATGCGCCGGGATTACTTTATCTCCTTCCTTTTCATAGCCAACAACATCACCAATATTAGTGAGCCCGACAAGTACTCCGGATCCATTCTGATTTCGAAGTCCCCGTTTGACATCGAATCGTGTAAATAATTCTTTATCGATTTGCGATACATCGATTGAAAGTTGATCCAAATGATTAAGAAAATCCATAGCTATTTAAATTTTCAAGTTTGTACTAAATTTTAGGACAGTGTTGCCAAACAATGAATTGATAATATATCTGGTCTGATTTATAGCTCATACTTTGTTTTCTTAATTTTTCTATATTGTTCTTAATTTCTAATTTGTCCGCTACCAAAAATAATGTACTTAGCCGAGGTTAATTCTTTTAATCCCATTGGACCGCGAACATGAAGTTTTTGATTGCTGATCCCCATTTCGGCTCCGAGCCCGAACTCATTACCATCGGTAAAACGTGTGGACGCATTAATAAAGCAGGCAGCTGAATCCACTTCATTAAGAAATTGCATACAACGTGTATAATTTTCGCTTATAATAGCATCACTGTGATGCGAACCATAAATATTTATATGATCGATGGCCTCATCGACAGAGTTTACTGTTTTTATCGATAATATCAGATCGAGGTATTCTGTTTTCCAGTCTTCTTCGGTTGCGTCTTTTATAGCGGATAAATATTTTTTTGTTTTTCGGCATCCTCTGAGTTCCACTCCTGCTTTGTCGAATTCTATTTTAATTTTTGGCAAAAACTCAGCAGCTATTTTTTGATGCACCAATAAAGTTTCCATTGAGTTGCAAACTCCCGGTCGTTGAACTTTTGCGTTATAAGCCACCGATATTGCCATATCTATATCGGCATATTCATCAACATAGGTATGACAGATTCCCAGATCGTGACGAATTACTGGTATTAAGGAGTGTTCCTCTACAAAACGAATCAGATTTAAGCTCCCGCGTGGTATAATAATATCGATATAATCGCGCATGCGAAGAAGGTCCTTTACTGACTCACGATCGGTATCTTCGATCACTTCTACTGCGGCTTCAGGAAGTCCTGCTTTTTTTAATCCGTCTTTAATGATTTTTGTGAGTGCAATATTGGAATGAATCGCATCCGATCCACCCCGTAATATTACTCCGTTTGCCGATTTTATTGTAAGCGCAGCCACTTCGATACATACATTTGGCCGTGATTCAAAAATAATCCCAATAACCCCAAGGGGCATTCGCATTTGTCCAACCCGCAGTCCATTGGGTAAAGTATTCATTCCAATAATTTCTCCGACAGGATCTTTCAGGCTTATTACATCGTGCAAAACTCTGATCATCCCATCGATCCGCTTATCGGTAAGTTCAAGACGATCAAGAAAAGCTGTTGAGAGCCCTTTTTTCTGACCCTCACTTAAATCAATTGCGTTTGCTTTTTTTATATCGTTGCGATGAACTTCAATTTCTTCAGCAATTAATGCAAGCGCAGAATTCTTTTTATCGGTGGTATATTTCACCAATTGTCTTGCAGCAGTTTTTACATTATTCCCTTTCTGAAGTAAAACCTGATTCATGATAGTGTTAATCTTTTAAAATAACAGATTTATTAGCAACGAAATGAGTTCCTACTTCTTTCCCTTCAAGAATATCAAATATTATCGAAGGATCGTTCCCATTAGTTATAATGGTATCGATATTGGCATCGATGCAAATTTTAGCCGCAGATATCTTGGTAACCATTCCGCCGGTTCCAAATGATGTGCCTGTCCCCGAAGCCAGTTTTTCCAGTTCGGGAGTGATCTTATCAACCGAGCGGATAATTTCTGCTTTATCTTCTTTTTTCGGATCAGCAGAATATAATCCGTCGATATCGCTAAGTAAAATAAGGAGATCGGCCTCTATGAGTTGAGCAACATTGGCTGAAAGTGTATCGTTATCGCCAAATTCTATTTCGTAGGTAGAAATGGTATCGTTCTCATTGATTATTGGAATGATCCCCATCTCCATTAACTTTAGTAGCGTACTTTTCGCATTCTGATGTCTGTCGGGTATAGTAACTATATCTTTTGTAAGTAAAACCTGCGCCACAGTCTGATTATATCCTTCGAAGAATTTTTGATAAATCTTTATCAATTCTGCCTGACCAACGGCTGCCAACGCCTGTTTTTTTGAAAGTTCAACAGGTCTGTTTAGCATTCCCAGACGGCCGGCTCCAACACCAATCGCCCCTGAACTTACCAAAACAATTTCCAGATTTCGATTACGAAGAGCACTTAAGACATATGATAAATTAGCAATTCGCTGAAAGTTTAATCGCCCATTTGCATAGGATAGTGAAGATGTTCCGACTTTAACTACTATTCGCTTTTTATATTTAAAACTTTCCCTCATGTTCATCATTAGCTTTAATTCAAGACAATATCTTTAATCGATTCAGGAAAAAATAATTCTGCAGAATCGTCACAAACTATTTCATTACAGGTCTTCTCCAGTTCTTTAAAAAGTTGGGTTTCATCAGAAACAAATTTTGCATTCAGTTTATTACGCGGTTGAATAATGAATTTGCTATTGGTATCCATTTTAATGAGGATAATATCTGCCTTAGTGATTTTTGCTACTTGCAATGCAAGTATATAATTATCATCAAGTTCAATATCCGTAAGAGATACAGCATCATTTTCATTCACTATCGGAATGATATTCATTTCAAGGAGCGTGTCAAATGTATTTTGAGTATTCTTAACCCTAGTAACATTATCCATAATGTCCCCTATGAGTAACACCTGAGCCACTATTTGGTTATACTGATCGAAATAATGTTGGTAAAACCTGATGAGTTCTGCCTGTCCAACAGCAGCAATAGCCTGCATCTCCTCATAGCTTGTTGGTTGATTTTTTATTCTCATTTTATCTATTCCTAAAGCAATAGCTCCCGAACTTACCACAATTACCTGTTTGCCACTGTTATTTAAATTGGACAGAACCATGGCCAAACGATCCATTTTCTGATGGTTAAATTTCCCATCGGAATTTGAAAGTGTCGATATTTCGATACGCACTACAATCCTGCTTTTACACATAAACTATCATTTTAAAAGTTCCCTTTCGGCCTGCTCCACTTTTTCGCGGTTAAATTCAGCCAAAATTCCTACAAATTTCTTTTTAATATTTTTGTTACTTAAATTTCCGATACTCCCTTCATGTGTATGATGGATCGTCCTGTCAGGTTCATATTCACCTTTTCTGATCTTGTCTCCTACAAGCTTATAGGATTCTCTGAAAGGTACACCTTTTAAAACTTCACGATTTACCTCTTCCACACTAAAAATGTATTTGTATTTTTCTTCTTCGAGCAGGTCATTTCTGACTTCAATTCTTCCGATAACATAATTTGTTATTTCAAGGCAATCAAGCAAAGTACCGAATGATTCCAGATAGGATTCCTTAATAATCTGAAAATCTCTGAAATAGCCCGAAGGCAAGTTATTTCCTATCAAATGTATTTCAGCAGCCAGGGCCATGATTTTATTACTTTTTGCACGCACTAATTCAAATACATCCGGATTTTTTTTATGCGGCATTATGCTCGAACCTGTAGTTAATTCTTCAGGAAGACTGATAAACCCAAAATTCTGACTCATGAAGAGACAGCAGTCATAGGCCATTTTTGAGAGTGTACTGGCTACAGAGCTTAGCGCATAGGCAACTGTTCGTTCAACTTTGCCACGACCCATCTGAGCATAAATAACATTATAATTCAGGGAATCGAAACCTAAAAGATCTGTTGTCATCTGCCTGTCAATCGGAAATGAAGAACCATAGCCAGCTGCTGAACCTAATGGATTCTGGTTGGTGATCCGTAAAGCGGTTTGCAACAGTAATAAATCATCCGTAAAACTTTCCGCGTAAGCCCCAAACCATAGACCAAATGACGATGGCATGGCAACCTGAAGATGGGTATAGCCAGGCATTAAAATGGTTTTATGTTTCTCGCTTAATGCTACAAGTGTATTAAACAGAGTTGTAACGGCATCCACAATCTGAAACAGATTATGGCGAGTGAATAATTTAAGGTCGACCAGTATCTGGTCATTGCGAGAGCGGGCACTATGTATCTTTTTACCGGCATCACCTAACTTCTGGGTAAGTAAAAACTCTATCTGTGAATGAATATCTTCAATGCCTTCATCGATTGTAAAACTTCCTGCTTCAATCTTTCTATAGATTGCCTTTAACTCTGTTTTTAATAATTTATGTTCCGATGAATCAAGTAATCCTACCTTGCAAAGCATAGCAATATGTGCAAGCGAGCCTAAAACATCGTATCCTGCCAATAAAAGATCCAGTTCACGATCGCGACCAATCGTAAATTTCTCAATACGCTTATTGATTTCTGTCCCCTTTTGCCAGAGCTTCATAAATCAGATTATTTAATAATTTTTTCTCCCTGTTTCTTAATTATCGCATTATGTGCCATAAGCCGGATTGCATTGATTTTAATAAATCCGGCACTGTCTTTCTGATCGAAACCTCCCTCGATATCCATACTTGATAGATCCTGGTTATAAAGTGAGCTCGGCGATTCACGACCATTAATTATTACATTGCCCTTATAAAGAGTAAGGTATACAATGCCATCTATCAACTCCTGGCTTTTATCGATGGAAGCCATTAAAAAATCCATCTCGGGACTGAACCAGAAGCCATTGTATACTATTTCACTGAAAACTGGCGAAAGCATATTTCGCAGCCGCATCACTTCGCGGTCCATTGCTATCCCTTCTATATCCATGTGAGCCTTAATAAGAATTTCACCTGCAGGAGTTTCGTATACTCCTCTTGATTTAATCCCTACAAAGCGATTTTCCACCATATCGAGTAGGCCGATTCCGTTTTCTCCCCCGAGCTTATTAAGGTATAAAAACAATTCCAGCGGATCTTTTTTTGTAATTCCGTTAATAGTATTTATTACTTTAACAGGGATTCCGTCCTTGAAATGAATCTCAAGACTTGTTTCTTTATCAGGAGCATCCTGGGGAGTCACCATTTTAACCAGCATTTCCTTTTCAGCTTTATATTTCGGATCTTCGAGTATTCCTGCTTCATGACTTATATGCATGAGATTGTCGTCCTCACTATACGGTTTCTTCAGGGAAGCCTTTACAGGAATATTATATTTTTCAGCATAATTGAGCATATCGGTCCTCCCCTTGAATTTATCAAGAAATTCCTGCATTTTCCATGGAGCCAGGACTTTTATTTTAGGTTCAAGTGCATAAAAAGTAAGTTCAAATCTCACCTGGTCGTTTCCTTTACCGGTAGCACCATGCGATACATACTCAGCTCCTTCTTTAGTGGCAATCTCAATATGTCTTTTTGCAATTAGGGGCCGTGCGAGAGCAGTTCCCAAAAGATAGCGACCCTCGTACATAGCATTTGCTTTTATAGCCGGGAAAATATAATCGGTTACAAATTCCTTTTGCAGATCTTCAATATATACCTTCGATGCTCCTATCTTAAGAGCTTTCGCCTTTACTTCCTCAAAATCATCATCCTGCCCCACATCAGCCACATAGGCTATAACCTCATAGTTTTTATCGATCAGCCATTTTAAAATCACCGAAGTATCAAGTCCGCCACTGTATGCTAAAACTACTTTATTGCTTTTCATATATTGTTTTTAAATCATTCACAGAAAACAAGTTGACCGAAGTGCAGTATAGCTTAGTTTATCTATGAAAAGAGTCATGCAACTACTCAACGGTCAATCCTAATATGCTATCCCAGTTTTTCTTTTAGCTCAGGGATTATAAGTATAAGAGTATTTAGAACATCCCTCTCAGATACATTATCGTGAGGGATAATCAGGATTGTATCATCACCCGCAATAGTCCCGACAATTTCGAAAGGATTCGATTTATCAATCATCGACGCTATACTTGGAGCATATCCTGGCATAGTTTTGATAACTCCCAGGTTATTTGCGAATTTTATGGATATAAATCCCTGAGCAGCATAAGATTCTGCCACATCATTCATAACCACATGCTGCTCCGGAAGCTCATATATATATCCCTTCTCCGGATCTGCTATCTTATTTACTTTTAAAAATTTTAAATCTCTTGAAAGCGTGGCCTGTGTGTAGGTCAATCCACGTTCCTCTAAGAGACCAAGTAATTCTTCCTGACTGGAGATCTTCAGGGAAGATATCAATTCTTTAATGGTTAATAAACGTTCGGTCCTGTTTCCCATCTGAATAATTATTCATTGATCGTGCAAAAATATGCAATTTCCTCTAATTAACAAACCGTATATTCAAATTATTTGTACTTTTGCGCCGGTTAAATAAACACGATTCAATACTACGAGGAATAAATGGATAAATCAATTAATAAGATAGTTATTTTGGGCTCTGGCGCACTCAAAATCGGTGAAGCAGGCGAATTCGATTATTCTGGCTCTCAAGCACTTAAAGCACTTAAAGAAGAAGGAGTAAAAACTATCCTGATTAATCCAAATATTGCAACGGTTCAAACTACTGAAGGAATCGCCGATAAGATTTATTTCCTTCCGGTGACCCCTTATTTCGTCGAAAAAATATTGGAGAAAGAAAAGCCCCAGGGTATTTTGCTTTCGTTTGGCGGACAAACAGCCCTTAATTGCGGGATCGAACTGCATAAATCGGGAGCACTGGCTCGAAACAATGTACAGGTTTTAGGGACGCCAGTACAGGCAATAATGGATACGGAAGATCGTGATTTGTTCGTGAAAAAACTCGATCAAATACAGATTAAAACAATAAAAAGTGTTGCAGTAACTACTGTGGACGATGCTCTCAAGGCCGCTAAAAATCTTGGTTATCCGGTTATCATCAGGGCAGCCTATACACTTGGTGGCCAGGGATCGGGATTCTGTAATACACCAGAAGAAATGAAACAACGAGCAAGTCAGGCATTTTCCTATTCAAAACAAATCCTGGTTGAAAAATCGTTGAAGGGTTGGAAAGAAGTTGAGTACGAGGTCGTACGCGATAAATATGATAATTGTATCACCGTATGTAACATGGAGAATTTTGATCCATTAGGTATACATACAGGTGAAAGCATTGTGGTTGCTCCTTCACAGACACTTACTAATTCAGAATATCATGGCTTGCGTCAGCTTGCCATAAAAATCATCCGTCATATTGGTGTTATCGGTGAATGCAATATCCAGTATGCACTCGATCCCCAATCGGAAGCCTACCGGGTAATAGAAGTAAATGCCCGCCTTTCCCGTTCCAGTGCGCTGGCTTCGAAAACCACAGGTTATCCGCTGGCTTTTGTAGCAGCAAAGCTCGGCCTCGGTTACGGGCTGCACGAACTGAAAAACTCGATCACAAAAACGACTCCCGCCTTTTTCGAACCAGCACTTGATTATATAGTATGTAAAATTCCACGTTGGGACCTCAATAAATTTATCGGTGTTGAAAAGCATATCGGGAGCAACATGAAAAGCGTAGGTGAGGTGATGGCCATCGGAAGAAGTTTTGAGGAGGTAATACAAAAAGGCTTACGGATGATAGGTCAAGGAATGCATGGATTTATCGGAAACCGGGATCTTGAATTCGGGGATATAGATAAAGAACTTTCAAATCCGACCGATATGCGGATTTTTGTTATAGCTGCAGCTTTTGAAAAAGGTTATTCTGTCGAACAAATTCACGATTTAACAAAAATCGATCCCTGGTTTCTCTATAAATTACAGGCTATTCGTGAGCATGAGAAGAAGCTTGAACAATTTAATTCTCTGAATGAATTGCCCGATGAAGATCTCCTCAGAGCAAAGGAGATGGGGTTTTCCGATTTTCAGGTTGCACGCCTTGTCTTAAAAGACACTCATGAATATATCGAAACCAATCTTCTTAAGGTTCGATCTCATCGTATCCAAAAAGGTATTATCCCGGTTGTAAAACAAATTGATACATTGGCTGCCGAATTCCCGGCACAAACCAATTATCTCTATCTGACATACGGAGGTAAAATGCACGATCTCGTCTATAACGATAGTAATAAATCCGTCATCGTTTTAGGATCAGGCGCATACAGAATTGGAAGTAGTGTCGAATTCGACTGGTGCAGTGTAAATTCTCTCTATACTATTAACAAGGAAGGTTACCGCTCGGTTATGATCAACTATAACCCGGAAACCGTCAGCACCGATTACGATATGTGTGACCGCCTCTACTTTGACGAGCTCACATTTGAGCGGGTGATGGATATTATCGATCTTGAACAGCCAAAAGGAGTTATTGTTTCGGTTGGAGGACAAATACCCAATAATCTGGCTATGCGCCTTCATGGACAAAATGTGAAAATTCTGGGAACATCGCCTGAAAATATTGATAATGCTGAAAACCGACACAAATTTTCAAGTTTACTCGATACCCTTAAAATTGATCAACCACGGTGGAAAGAATTAAGCAGTATTAAGGATATAAACAAATTTGTTGTCGAAGTAGGTTTCCCCATTCTTATCCGCCCTTCCTATGTACTTTCGGGAGCTGCTATGAATGTAGTATCGAACCGGGATGAAATGGAACATTTTCTGAATCTTGCTGCCAAGGTGTCAAAACAATACCCTGTGGTAGTATCCGAGTTCATTCAGCAGGCAAAAGAAATTGAGATCGATGCGGTCGCAAAAAAAGGCGAGCTTGTAGCCTATGCCATCAGCGAGCATGTTGAATTTGCAGGGGTGCATTCCGGCGATGCCACCATGATATTTCCTGCACAAAAAATCTATTTCGAAACACTGCGGCGCATTAAAAAAATCAGCAGGCAAATTGCAAAGGCACTCGATATCAGCGGTCCCTTCAACATGCAATTCCTGGCAAAGGATAATGATATTAAAGTGATAGAATGTAATCTTAGGGCTTCACGAAGCTTTCCGTTTGTTTCGAAAGTCCTTAAAACTAATTTAATCGATCTGGCAACCCAGGTTATGCTGGGTAAAGAAGTAGAAAAACCCAGTTCCACTATTTTCGATCTGGAATATTTGGGCGTGAAAGCTCCGCAATTTTCATTCTCCCGCCTTTCAAAAGCTGATCCTATACTGGGTGTAGATATGTCATCGACAGGAGAAGTAGGTTGTATTGGGGACGATTTCTATGAAGCCATTCTGAAAGCCATGTTATCCGTAGGTTACAATTTCCCGGAAAAGAATATTCTGCTTTCAACAGGTCCCATGCGTTCAAAGGTTGAATTATTAAACAGTTGCCGATTGCTTGCCGAAAAAGGATACAACCTATTCGCCACTCGTGGAACGGCCCAGTTTCTTAAAATGAATGGATTGGCAAGTACCATACTTGCATGGCCCGATGAAAAGAAGAAACCCAATACACTCGATTATTTAAGCAGTGGGAAAATTGATCTTGTTATTAACATACCAAAAGATCTTACTTCAACTGAATTAAGTAACGATTATACTATACGTAGAAGTGCCGTAGATTTCAATATTCCAATTATTACAAATGCAAGACTTGCCAGCGCTTTCCTTACCGGAATTTGTAAACTTACGGCAGAAGATATCAAAATAAAAAGCTGGGATGAATATAAACCTGACGGTAGGACCTAATACAGATAAATGGAAAGCATGAGCTTTGACTGGTTACAAATAGCAAAAGAAATTCAATCTATCGCCCAGGCAGGACTTGCCTATAGTGAGAATAAATTCGATATCGACCGATATCAGAGGTTAAGGAAATTAAGCATTAGCATCTTAAAGAAATATACCGGCGCTCCCGTTGAAAAAATCCGTGACATGTTTGCCAGCGAGGAAGGTTACCAGACTCCCAAAGTCGATGTTCGGGGAGTCATATTTCGAAAAGGAAAAATTCTCATGGTGCGTGAAGCCCTCGATGGCAAGTGGACACTCCCCGGAGGCTGGGCCGATGTAGGTTTTTCACCCTTCGAAATTGCTGAAAAGGAAGTGTTCGAAGAAGCCGGTATCAAGGTTACTCCAGAACGCTTACTGGCAGTATTTGATAAAATGAAGCACAGCCATCCTCCCGATATTTATCATGTATATAAGCTATTTATTCTATGCAAAGATTCTGGCCAACATGTTAAACCCGGCATGGAAACAACTGCAGCCGACTGGTTCAGTCGTAACGAAATTCCTGAGCTTTCAGAATTACGCATTACTCATGAACAAATTAATATTATGTTCGGTTTCTACGATCATCCCGGTAAAGATGTGATTTGTGATTAAGTATTTATTAGCTTTTTCAGTAAAACTTAAAAATAGTTGAATATAAAGGCGCCATATCAAGAAAGGGAAAGAACCAATCTGCAGGTAATTGGTTATAGTATAATGAAACCGTTCTTACCAGCTTGTTATTTTAACAAATCTTAATAGGTGAACAGATAATAATAGGTTTGAAATCTGTGTTTTAATATATACCTTATGCCGCTTTACAGCGCCGTAATAATAATAAAATTGACTCCCTCGAAAAAACAGAAAAGCATATGAGAAGTGTATGGAAAAATCGATTCTATTATGTTGTGTTTGCACTATTTTGTTTTGCTGTTTTCCCTTTACAGGCTAAAGATACACTGGTCAACATACTTAAAGAAGAACTTAACCGGGAAGTAGATGAACTCACCGGGCAGAATCCTTCGCTTTACTATATCGATTACCGGGTCGATGAAACAACTTCATACAATTTACGTGCTTCCTTTGCCAGTCTTGTTGGCAAAAACAACTCACACAACAGAGCTCTGACAGTTATGGTAAGGGTTGGCGATTATTCATTCGATAATACACACGAATTACAGGGCAATTTTTCCATGTCGGAACAGATGGAAGTTATGGGTTCAAGTCTGCCCTTCGAAAATGAATCGGATGCCATTAAACAAGTGCTTTGGCGATTATCCGACCAGGCCTATAAGAACGCCGCGAGTAAATTTACCGCGTTACAGAATATGAAGATACCTTCTTCTGATCATACCTCCGGCGATTTTTCAAAAGAGACACCTACCGTACATTACGATCCTCCTTTTAGCGAACAAGAACTGAATTTCGACGAAGACGAATGGACCTCCAGATTATTAGAATATACATCAATATTTGGTAACGATACAATTATTTTCCATAGCGAAGCTTCAGTCAATGTAGTTTTACAAAGAAAATACCTTCTTACTTCGGAAGGAAGTTGTATTGTTCAGAATACAAAATATTGTCAGCTGCAATTTATCGGCAGCATTCGCCATAAAAGTGGTGCTGTTTTACCCATACAAAAATCCTACACAGCTTTTCAGATTGATGACCTTCCCTCGCATGAAACAATGCTTAAAGATTTTCATAAACTCTATGACAAACTGCTAAGCATGAACCAGGCTGTTATGGCGGAACCCTATGCCGGGCCAGCTATACTTTCACCTGCAGCTGCCGGAGTTTTTTTTCATGAAATTTTCGGGCACAGAGTGGAAGGACACCGGCTCGAGAGTCTTGACGATGGTCAGACATTTAAAGATAAGCTTGATAAAGAAGTACTCCCCGAGGAGTTTCAGGTAATCTCCGATCCTACTCTTCAGGAATGGAAGGGACAGTATCTTATCGGGACTTATAAATATGACGATCAGGGAATAATTTCACAAAGGGTGATCCTGGTGAAAGATGGTATCCTTCAGGGTTTTCTGATGTCACGTCGTCCGATACGGGAATTCGCAAATTCAAACGGCCATGGTAGAGCTCAGCCAGGTTTTGCTCCTGTATCACGTCAGTCGAATCTCATTATAGAAAGTTCAAAACCTTATGATGATAATGAGCTGAGGAAAATGCTGATCAAAGAATGTAAAAAGCAGAAAAAAGACTATGGCTATTATTTTAAGGAAGTGATCGGAGGTTTGACATTTACCGACAGGTACAATGCCAATGTCTTCGATATAAATCCTATTGAAGTATACCGAATATATGTCGATGGTCGCCCCGATGAACTGGTCTCGGGTGTAGAACTTATAGGAACTCCGCTAACCATGTTCTCCAATATTATTGCTGCCGGGAAAGAAAAAGAAGTGTTCACTGGTTTTTGCGGAGCTGAATCGGGACATATTCCGGTAACGACTATTGCTCCGGCACTCCTGGTGAGGAAGATTGAAACCCAGAAAACTCCGGAATACGATAGCCAGTTACCCTTGTTGCCCAACCCCGACAGGTCCTTTAACCGAAAGTAAGTAACTATGATGTGTTTATTTAAAAAATATAAAAGAATCCCTAATGCTTGCCTGGTGTTTATATTTTCTATTCTCCTGATTACTCCTGCTATAAAACTTTTTTCACAAACATCTTCCGATAGTATTATTATGAGCGCCATGCGCGATGAATTATACCGGAACCTTGAGGGATTAGATGCAGAGGACCTGGACAAACCCTTCTTTATTGCCTACACAATTGCCGATGCCGAACAAATTCAGATCATTGCCACATTGGGTGCACTGGTTCGTTCAAGCGATTTAAAATACAAAGACTGGCATGTGCGTTTAATGGTAGGTGATTATGAAATCAATGATGAAAATTTCTCTTCCTCACAGCCTGAAGAAACTATGTTCCGGCCCAGTATCGATATGCCTGTTCAAGATGATTATTTCGGAATTCGTCGTTCTTTGTGGCTAACAACCAATAATGTATATTACTCAGCTGCTCAAACCTATAAAAACAAGATTGCCCAAATTGAACACAAACAACTTGAAGGAACCGATCTGGAAATTGCCGATTTTAGCCGTTCCCCAATGGTTAAAAAATATACCTATTATCAGGCCCCCGATAATCAAAAGAAAATGCTTGAAGAAAAAGTGAAATTCATTTCTGGGATACTGAAAAATTTTCCTGAAATATATTCTTCATCCGTGGCTCTCAGCATTTTCAGATCGACAGTATATTTTAACAACAGCGAAGGGACGGAAGTACAATTTCCTTTCAATATTACAACACTATCCGTGTATGCAAAGACCTTGTCCGACGATAGTGAACGACTCAATAAGAATATTACCTATACGGTTTTTATACCTGATGAGCTACCTGCCGCAGATTCTATTAAAAAGGATATCCTGAAAATGGTTGATAATTTACTGGCCCTCAGGAGTGCTGAACGCTATGATGATAATTATTACGGACCTGTATTGATTGTAGGCGAAGTAGCGGCTGAAACCCTGGAACGATTTCTGTTCTCCGGCTCTGATGCTTTAATAGCCTCGAGAGAAAACCTGCAAAGCAGCCACCAGATGAATATTTACTATGAAGAAAATAGTAATGCTCTTCAAGCTAGAATCAATAAAGCCATTATTTCCAGTGATCTCACTATAACAGCTGAACCATTTCTGAGAGAGTATCAGAATATTCCGCTTATCGGTACTTTCGATATTGATGCAGAAGGTGTAATACCTGAGGAGCGACTGGTTCTGGTGCAGGATGGTATTCTTAAAACCCTGCTGAATGGACGTACTCCATCGCGTCAGGTTCCTCAATCGAACGCACACATGCGTTTCAATTACAGCTATAATGGCTTGAATAAACAAAGCGGACCCGGTGTTATCCGGATTGAAAATTCCAATCCTGTATCCTTCTATAATTTGAAGGAGCAATTACTTGATCGGGCGCGGGAAGAAGGACTTGATTATGCCATGATGATTAAATCACTTGAAGTAGGTGGCTCAGATAAACCCTTCAATTTTTTTCTTGTTGATGTGGCAACCGGAAAAGAAAAACTGGTTCGATCTGTACGGTTAAAAAATCTTACTCTGCAGTCTTTAAGGCATTCTCCCGTTTTCTCCGATTCTATAATAGTACATAACACATTACTACCTCCGGGTGGAAACGGTAGCAATGGTCTGGCCGGCATACCTTCAAGTTTTATTGTGCCCAATGCTATTCTATTAAACAATATCGAAATGGAAAGCACTCGTAAACCACTTAGCAGCATGTTGCCTATTCTTGAAAATCCTGTGAGAAAAAATGCTGTTTCTGCTTTCCCCGAAAACAATCAATGAAAACAGATGTTACAGGCAATAAGGGCCGTAATCTTCGATTTTAACGGTACACTCTTTAACGACACTTCTTTTCATAATACAGCATGGAAAGAATTTGCCTTAAAATATGGTAAAACTCTTACCCCCGATGAACTGGATAAGAATATACACGGCTTTACAAACCGCGAAATTCTTAAATACCTTTTCCAACGACCATTAGCGGAGAAGGAATTAAAAAATCTCTACGAGGAAAAAGAAAATCTATACCGGTCTGTTTGTTGCGGTCATCCTGAAAAATGCATACTTACTAAAGGAACCGAGGATTTTATAGGCTTCCTCTGTGAAATAAATATTCCCCGTACCATTGCTACAGCTTCCTATCTGCCAAATGTTGAAATGTATTTCAAAATATTTAATCTGGAGCGTTGGTTTCAGCTCAATCAGGTTATTTATGATTCGGGCGAATTTCGTGGAAAGCCTCATCCCGACATGTTTCTGGCAGCTTCAGTTAAATTAGGAATACCTATAGCAGATTGCATGGTTATCGAAGATTCGAAAGGAGGTATTCAGGCAGCGAAAAATGCAGGAGCAGGAACAATAATAGCTGCTGATTTTGAAGAAAATCGCAGTAAGTTCTCACAATTTACTTATATCGACCGGGTAATCAGTGATTTCAGACAATTAAAAAGTTATTTCGAATAACTATGCCCAGGTTTGTCAGATAGCATTTTTACCGCTCCGGCAAGTTTTTTTACCGATAAAATACCCCGGTTAACATAAAATCAATATTACGGAAAAGAATATTTTAATTCCTTTGATTATCACAATAAAGTACCAAAACCATGGAAACAAAAACACATGTTTGTCCGGTATGGGTTGGCTATTTTTTAGCAAATCCCTTAAGAAAACTTCTTGAAAATCCGACCAAAATGCTTAGCTCGTACGTTCAGCCAGAAATGAAGATTTTGGAAATTGGTCCGGGAATGGGATTCTTTAGCATCCCTCTTGCAAAAATGACGGGTAAATCCGGAAAAGTTTATTGTGTCGACATTCAGAAAAAGATGCTGACAAAACTGAACAAAAGAGCGAAAAAGAAAGGTGTTGAAGATGAAATAGAGTTATGCCTGGCCGCTAATAATTCTCAGAATATTGCATTTTTGAAGGGCCAAATTGATTTTTGTTTGTTGGCTTATGTAGTTCACGAGGTACCGGACCAGACTATACTATTTTCCGAAATTTCTACTGCTATGAAAAAAGGAGCAAAAGTCCTGCTACTCGAACCCAAGGGGCATGTCGATGAACAGGCATGGCAAGAAAGTCTGGAAATTGCCGGAGAATGTGGTTTTTCTTCACACAAGATCAATTCCATAAATCGAAGCAGGACGATAGAATTAATTAAAAAATAAAATTTCAATAGACTTCTGCCATTGAGAATTCAGTAAAGTATCACACTCTTCCATTAATAACTTCTCATTTGTGTGTTATTAACAGAATCCAACATTCATTTTTATCCTCTGCATTTTATAGCCAGCTAGCGCCCTATTATAAACCTTCCGGCGTTTATTCTCCAATATTTATCTTGTATATTATTAGAGAAACTTTGTTTTTTTTAGTAATTTTTTCGATGTAAGTATTCTTCACTCAAAGAATGAATAAAAAAAATTTCAATAAAACTTTACTGAAAAACCTGGTAAGTGTTTTTGTTCCTGTATACTTCGTTATTTTAGCAATCCTGGCATATATTGCGCTGATCGAAATCGCCAACCGGAAAAACAACATTCACATCATCCGGGAAAATCTTCTAAAAGAAAACCGTACTATCATTCAGAACACAATCGATCAGATTTACAGTGATATCTGTTTTCTTTCAGAAATGCCCGAAATAGTGCATTTCTATGATGATGAATCCAATAATTACGTTCATATACAGAATCTCTTTTATTCCTTTATAAAAAATCGGAAATTTTATCATCAGCTTCGTCTTATCGATACACTTGGTTTTGAAAAAATAAGATTAGACCTACGGCAAGGTGATGTTATTGTAAATAACAAGGAACAGCTTCAGAATAAAACCGACCGTTACTACTTTCCTGCGCTGAAATCTCTGAATCCCGAAGAATTTTATATCTCTCCCTTCGACCTGAATGTGGAATTTGGTGCCATAGAACTGCCTTTCACCCCCATGCTCAGATTCGGTAAAAGTATAACCGATTCTGATAATAATAACCGTATCTTCCTGATAATAAATTATTTGGGCGATAATATGTTGCACCAAATCCGTACCAAACAGGAATCCGCTTCCATGCCTTGCTATCTTTTAAATCAGAAGGGGTACTATCTTATTGGACCCTCACCGGCTATGGAATGGAGTTTTCATTTCCCTGACAGTATCAACAGTAATTTTACTCAGTATTTTCCACAGGAATGGCAAGCTATTCAGGGAAATAAAACCAGTGGTCATTTTAATACCAGCCATGGGCAATTTTCTTTTTTGAAGTTTAATCTTTGCATCTATTTTCTTTCCCGGTCAGGTACCTCCGTCAATTTAATCCCCAAACCCTGCCGAGAGTGGATACTTCTAATGCATACTGATAAAAGCCAGATTTATCAGTTGATCTATGCTCCCATACTTCGAAAATATTTAATTTTTGCTCTTTCGGCTCTTATTGTTATTCTAACATTAACCTGGATATACAGTACAGTAAGAATTCAAAAGAACGAGGCCCTTGAACAAAGAAGAGTGCATTACCAGTTCCTGAATACAATGATCCAGACACTGCAGCATCCTATTTTCTATGTTAATTGGATCAATCATGAATTCGGATGCAACGAAGCTTTTGAATTGCTGACAGGTAAAAGTCGAGCCGAATTGAAAGAAATGCGTATTGAGAAAATATTCCAGAAAATCAAACCAAGAAAAAAAATTAGAACTATACGGAACGATGCGGTAAAAATTTCAGAAATTCGACTTAAATATCCCGATGGCAATATACATAATTTGCTCTACTATAAGGCTTCTCTTTTAATGCAGGAAAAGAAAATAGGGCTGGTTGGTATATTTACCGACATTACGGATATCAGGATTACCGAAACCGCTCTTCGTGAATCGGAACAGAAACTACGAATTGCTAATCGCACGAAGGACCGGTTCTTATCCCTTATTGCTCACGATCTGAAAAATCCTTTTCATGCTATTATGGGACTTTCTCATCTAATAAAAACCAACTATGATTCCATATCGGATCAAGACAGAAAATCTATTGCTGGAAATATCTACAATTCTGCAGAAAACACCTATCAACTTCTGATTAACCTTTTGGATTGGGCCCGTTTACAGGAAGGAAAAATTAAAGTTGTTCCCCAAACACTCGACATCAGGAAATTAGCAGAGGAAAGTATTGATTTAATGAATCTTAAAATTCAGGAGAAAAATCTTCATATAACCATCGATATTGATTTTGATATGAGAGGAATAGCCGATTTGAATATGGTAAAAGCCATATTTCGGAATCTCATCAGCAACGCAATTAAATTTACCGATGCAAATGGTAAAATACATATTGCAGGCCGAAAAATGCTCAAACATATAGAGATGTCAGTTGCCGATACCGGAACAGGAATTAACAGTGAGGATATGAAATATCTATTTAAAATGGATAAGAAAAGTGCTGCACCCAGTTATGATGTGTATCAAAGTACCGGTCTGGGACTCATCCTGAGCAAAGAATTCATTGAAAGAAATCAGGGAAGGATCTGGGCTGAAAGTGAAGTGGGAAAAGGTTCAATATTTTATTTCACAATACCTCCGGCCGAATAATCTACTAACCATATATTTAATCTCCCTAATCACGAAAATTATATAAGTTTACCGCTTTATCCTATTAACAACATGAAACTACAGTTTTTAACTTTCTCATGTTTTCTAATATTTGGTTCAGTAACATTTTTTTCATGCCAAAATACTAACCAGAAATCCTATTCAGATAAAAGTATTGAGATATCGGATTCGTGTAATTTATCGCCCAAGATCACTTATGAAATTTATATCCCGAAAATCGATGCTAAATGTGCCGATCTGCCTTTATTGATTGTTCTCGATCCTAATGGCGATGGTAAACTGGCTGTTAAAAAATTCAAAAAAGCAGCTAGGCAATTCAATTGCATCGTTCTTGCCTCAAACACTATCAAAAATGGCAGTCAGGAATATATTGCCACATTAAATATGCTGGTCGATGACGCACGTGTAAAATATTCATCAGGAAAGGTTCTGTTTTTAGCCGGGTTCTCAGGCGGTGCCCGAATGGTGCTAAATTATGCACAGTATTATCCGGTCAGCGGAGTTATTGTATGCGGAGCATTAGCAGCGCCGGAACAACTTGAAGCTATTAAATATCCTGTTATGTGTATTGTTGGCATGGCCGATTTTAATTTCGTTGAGGCAGCACAATATATTTTTAATCCGGAACAGGCTCCTCCTGTCTTAAATCTTCAGCTTACTGAAGACACTCATGCCTGGCCCGGAGCAAATACTTTAAACAATGCAGTGGGAATGTTGATTTTAATTCAGAATAATTACAAGGAATGTGCTTCGGTAAAAGGAAGAATTCATGAGTTTACTGAATCTCAGATCCGCAGATGCGATTCTCTGGTGAAATCGAATAACTATATTGAAGCCGGACTGCTTGCCAGAAATCTTTCGAAAATTGAGAATGCAGCATCTAATGACCGGCTGAAAACTCTTGAGTATAATACCGATTTTAATACTGCGCTGAATAGCTTAAGAGAAAGTATACGTTTTGAATTAACGGTACGTAATGCTTACTACTCTGCATTGAATTATGAGAATTTGGAATGGTGGAAACAGGAAATTGCCTCCCTTAATAAAAATATTCTTGAAGAAAAAGACTTCTACAGAAAATTTGCGCTGAAACGTATAAAAGGATTTCTGGGAATAATGTGTTACTCACTGTGTAATAACAGCCTCAGAAATAACGATCTGTCAATGACCGAGAGATTAATGGCTATCTATAGGCTAATTGAACCTGAAAATCCTGATATATATTATTTTTCAGCTCTCTTTGACTACAAAACTGGTCATCCCGATCGCGTCAGGGAGTTACTCAAAAGAGCCCTCCAGTCGGGATTTTCGGATATTGACCGAATGAGAAACGATTTTCCTGAAGAAATTATTTCACCCTTGCTGTTGAAAATGAACTAATTATAATAAACTCAAAGGAATTCACATTTACTTTTCAGTAAAATCTTTAAGTGAAGAAGAATATAGACTGCCGAAGGGCTATTAAATGTAATGTATTAGATGGCATTCTTATTATTATGCTAATCTGAATTACTTTGAAAAATCTTACATTCAGCTCAATGTTTATTTATTTGTAAAATTTGAACAGAATATTTGTTACTTCCTCAGAGGTATTCTTCATATATCCTTCGCATGAGTATATTAGGCACTTTTTGAATATTATACGCTTCCCGATGATATTTAAATGCGAATAACTTTAATATTATATATTTTTAAAGTTCTTCGTAATGTAATATTTTTATAACTCATTTAATTTTAGTGATTCACTGTATGTGAGAAAGTACACTCCAGCAGCTGTGTCTGAGAGTTTTTATTACCTGGTAATCTGTATCAGCTCAATTATTATATTAGTAATTAATAAAATCTAATATGCTATTTTTGTTAGTTTAAGAATTTATCCTCACTCGTATTATTGAAATATTCCAATTACAGTGACCTAGTAATAATGAAAAAAAACCTGAGTGAATATTTATTTAATAAGGAAAACGATCCCAATTTCATTTTCTCAACACTGACTTATTCTGAACAATCATTATTAAATGAAAAAAGTGTCTCTCAAATTGTTCGTAAAGGACAAGTTATTTTTCATGAAGGTGAATATCCTAAAGGATTAATCTATCTTACCCGCGGAAGTGTAAAACTATATATGGTCGGAGCCGGGGGAAGAGAACAAATCGTTCGTTTAGTTAAACCGCTATCTTTTGTCGGTTATAAAGCTTTATTTGCTGAAAAACCGCATACTTCAAATGCTGAAGCTATACTAGATTCTGAAATTTTAATATATGAAAAGGAAACATTGTTTTCGATTATTGATAAAAATTCCCGCTTCTCGAGAGAAATTATAAAAGCACTGGCTAATGAGTTGGGATTTAACTATAACCGTTTGATAAATCTTACTCAGAAAGATATTCGTGGACGCTTGGCCGAAACCTTACTGCTTATTAAAGATATATACGGGTTTGAATCCGATGGTAGAACATTAAGCTTAACTTTTACCCGTGTTAATCTGGCGCATTTTTCAAATATGACCACATCGAACGCCATCCGGACCCTGAAAAGTTTTAAAATTGAAGGGTTGATTCAAACCCTGGGTAAAAAAATTATTCTTTTAAATATCCCTGAATTAAAAGTCATTAGTAAAATGGAGTGAGTTTCTTTTATCAATACAAGTCTTTAAGGACCTCAACTCAATTTCTTATCCTGATTTAACTTGGTTAATACAGCCATAGCTCTCTGTGCATCGCGATAGGGAACGAAGATATGGTCGTGATGGTTTGCTGCAATGGCATTACAGCTAATTCCTTCTTTTGCCAGGGTCTCCGATACACTGGCTGTCAATCCTACTGCCTCAAGCGAAGAATGTACCATAAGTGTTATCCAGGCAGCTACAAAACTATATTCCCACCCCGCCTCATCAGCTTTTTTTTTCTCCATAATCAGCGTAATACCTTCGTCCTCGCGAAACATTACCAGAATATCATGTAAGAGTATTTCTGCAGTATCAGGGCATACAACAAAAACATATTGCCCGGTATGTAGTTCGGGCTTCAGATTCCTGATCAGTGTATTTAAATTTTTTCTACCCGTCATGATATACCAAAGATATGAAACTCATTTTTGTGTTTACTATAATAGTTTATTTTTGTCCCTTGACACAATTATAACATGAATTCCATTCATAATGCCCGTAAGGGAGTTTTATTCGCCTTTATTACAACTATTTTATGGGGATTCCTTCCTATTATTCTTAAAATCACACTGAATTCAATATCTCCTGTCAGCGTAACCTGGTTCCGTTTTTTCTCAGCCAGCATTATGCTCATTGTATACTTTCTGATAAAGAAACCTTCCGGACTAAAAATCGTTATTAATCCTCCCCCTCTGCTTATTTTAGCTGCCGTATGCCTGGGATTGAATTATTTGGGATTTATTACCGGTGTTCATTATACTACTCCGGCAATTGCCGAGATTTTCATCCAAATAGGAGCCATTCTTCTGGCCATTTCAGGATTTGTCTTTTTTCGTGAAAAAATATCTGTAAAACATTTGCTGGGTATTATTCTGGTTTTCGGAGGAATGGGAGTCTTTTATCACGATCAGATTGTGGTGTTGGCCGAAAATGTTTCGAAGTACGAAAAGGGTGTTTTTTTAACCATATCGGGAGGTATAATGTGGGTATGTTATGCAATAATACAAAAAGGACTGGTTCGGCGCTACGATCCTATGATGTTGAACCTTATACTTTTTATCCTGCCAGCTCTTGCATTTATCCCCTTTGTTGATTTTAGCGAATTCATAAATTTATCATTGGGCCTTTGGGCTGTTTTACTTTTCCTAGGTATAAATACACTTATTGCTTACGGATCGCTTGCCTATGCATTAAAATACCTCGATGCAAACAAAGTAAGTGTAATCATAACCCTGAATCCTGTTATTACTTTCAGTGCGTTGGCCGGATTAATTCTTTTTGATATTCACTGGATTGCCCACGAAAAATTCACCTGGATATCTGTTGCCGGAGCACTCACGGTAATTATAGGAGTTGTACTAACTGTTATGAAAAAGAAAAACTAGGAATCAAAGAAATCAGGTTCATTTAATTTTCCTGTTTTTTCTAGCTTTACAACTTTTCTGAAAAACCATGAAACAACTGTTACATGATATTTGGGATGCCATACGTGGCTTTGAACATGATTATACCAGGATCAGTCTGGGTAAAGCCATTCTCCTGCTGGCAGTTCCCATGGTGCTGGAAATGCTCATGGAATCGGTCTTTGCAATCTTTGATATGTATTTCGTTTCGCGTCTGGGTGATGAGGCTCTTGCTATTGTTGGACTTACCGAATCTTTGATGACTATGATCTATGCCATTGCTGTGGGAATGGCTCTGGCTACAACCGGTATTGTGGCGCGACGTATTGGTGAAAAACATGATCGGGCAGCAGCAGAATCCTCCTCGCAAGCCATTCTGCTAGGTATTATTATTTCTGTTGCAATTGCCATCCCGGGAGTACTGTATGCCCCGAAAATTCTTGGACTTATGCATGCCGAAAAAGAAGTCATCCGGCTGGGATCCGGGTTTACACGAATAATGCTAGGAGGGAATGTTGTTATTATGTTGTTATTTATAAACAATGCCATTTTCCGGAGCGCGGGTGCCCCTGCATTGTCCATGAGAGTTTTGCTGATTGCCAACCTTATAAATATCATTCTTGATCCCTGCCTGATCTTCGGATTAGGCCTCTTCCCCGAACTGGGTGTGACCGGAGCTGCTATTGCCACCAATATTGGCCGGGGTATAGGAGTGTTGTACCAATTTTACCTGCTTTTTGTAAAAAAATCGAGGATTGAATTATTCCTGCGCGATTTCCGGCTCAATTTCAAAATTATATGGAAAGTACTTTATCTTTCCGGTGGAGGTATCTTCCAGCACCTGATTGCTACCTCAAGCTGGATTGTCCTTTATCGCATTCTTGCCGAGTACAAAAGTGTGGTTATTGCAGGCTATACGATTGCTATTAGGGTATTTGTATTTTTCCTGCTTCCTGCCTGGGGGATCAGTAACGCAGCCTCTACACTGGTAGGACAAAATCTTGGAGCCAAAGATCCGCGACGCGCCGAACGTTCGGTTTGGAAGACTTCACTGGTTTGTAGTATCTATATGGCAATTATTATGCTGGCTTTCCTGGTTATGCCTCATTTTTTTATTCACTTATTCTCGGCAAAAGGAAATATGTCGTACGATGTAGCGGTTGCCTGCCTAAAAATTATGGGCATGGGTATGGTATTTTATGGCTTTGAAATGATCGTGGCACAAGCTTTTAATGGTGCCGGCGACACCTATACCCCCACTTTATTGAATTTATTCGCATTCTGGATTGTTCAAATTCCGCTTGCCTATTATTTGGCAAAAGTTATTGGAATGAGAGAGAACGGTGTCTTTTATGCCATCCTGATTTCAGAATCTGTCCTGGCTATTATGGGGATTATTGTTTTTAAATTAGGCCGTTGGAAAACCCGTGAAGTCTAATATTACAATCATGTACTTTTTTATTCCTAACTTTTCAGAAAGTTGAAATACTATGGAATTTCTGGAGAGCGATTTATTTAATTACCTGTTGTTGCCATTGCTGATTGCTCTGGCCCGTGTGGTTGATGTATCGATAGGTACACTGAAAATCATATTAATCTCCAGGGGAAACAAAATGCTGGCCCCCGTTCTGGGATTTTTTGAAGTTCTGGTATGGCTTATGGCGGTTACCCGTATTTTTCAGAATTTAGATAATTGGGCTTGCTATATTGCTTATGCTTTTGGCTTTGCGATAGGTACCTATGTCGGGATCAGGATCGAAGAAAAGCTGGCACTGGGGGTGCTACTGATCCGTATTATTACTCGAGAGGATGCTACCAAGCTTATTAAAATACTCCGAAGGGAAGGATTTGGAGTAACAGCTATTCGTGCCGAAGGAAGCAGTGGTGAAGTGGGCATACTCTATTCTGTGATAAAACGAAAAAGTATTAAAAACTATGTTGAAAAGATAAAGGAGTACAATCCGAAAGCATTCTATACTATTGAAGATATCCGCTTCGTCAGTCAACCTGTTTACGATATACCGGATAAGGTATCAAAAAGAAAATATTTCTCACTTCGACCCTGATATGAAGATTTTTTGCACTTCGTATATATTTTTATTCTTCTGCCTGGCAGCTCCGTCACAATTTTATAACACAGGTCAGGCACCTACTTCAGTAAAATGGGAACAAATCAAAACAGCAAATTTTCAGGTTGTTTATCCTGATGAATTTTACCGGGAAGCCAATCGGGTGGCCAATTTGCTGGAATATATGTATACACATATTTCCTTCGATTATGATCTGGAGCCTGAAAAAATTTCGATAATCCTGTACAATCAGTCGGTATTATCTAATGGTTATGTGGCATGGGCTCCCCGAAGAGCGGAATGGATCACCACACCTCCCGTAGAAAGTTATAGCCAGGATTGGCTTGAACAACTTGCACTGCATGAATTTCGTCATGTTGTTCAGGTGAATAATCTTGAGCAAGGGATTACGAGAGTTTTAAATTTTATTTTTGGAGAAGCAGCAACCGGAGCTATTGCAGGTTACTTGCCACTCTGGTTTCTTGAGGGCGATGCTGTTTGGTCAGAGACTGTTTTCTCATCAAGTGGCAGGGGACGCTTAACTGATTTCGATAGAGAACTTCGTGCTATTGAACTCGATAGGAATAAAAGATACAGCTATGACCAGTCCTATCTGGGAAGTTACAAGTATTTTGTTCCAGATCATTATTCTTATGGATATCAAATGGTTGCATTTGCTAAGCTAAAGTACGGGAATAAGTTCTGGAGACAAACATTAAACCATGTTGCCAAGAGACCTTACCTGATTGCACCATTCTATCTGGGATTGAAAAAAGCCGGGGGAATATCGAAAACCGATCTTTATCATAATACATTTGATTCTTTAAATATATTGTGGGATAGCAATTTAGATACTAATACTTCAACAGTCAATTTATATTATAATACAAAACAGCATAAATTTTATACCCAGTATCGATATGTTCAGCCAACTGGCGGAAATTTATTCGCTGTTCGCTCCGGAATTGACGATATTTCAAGATTTGTTGTTCTCAATGATTCCTCGGAAACTATTATCCACACTCCTGGCTTATATTATAATACGCGCGTAAGTGTATCGGAAAAATATATTGCCTGGGAGGAAATTATACTTGATATGCGATGGGCGCAGCGTAATTATTCTGTGATAAAAGTTCTCAACCGGGAAAAGGGTAAAATTAATGTGCTACAATCAAAAACACGTTGGTTTTCGCCCGGACTATCACCCAACAGCGATTCACTTGTATGCGTCTCTGTCGATCTGCATAATAATTTTTCGTTACTGATTTATGATATTTCTTCCGATCTAGTAGTTGATACCCTTCCGTTGCATAGAATCACTAATGTTTTCAGCCCAGTCTGGATTAATGAACACAAAATTGCCTGTATCGTTCTTGACTCTGAAGGAAAACATATTATTGAGTTTAATCTAAGTGAGGGAAGTAATAGTGTATTATACAGTGCTGGTTTTGCAGATATAAAGCATCTTTCAGCGGGCGGTGAAAAACTGTTCTTCGCCTACGATTATGAAATGGCCCGAAATATTTATATGCTGGATTTACAATCAAAAGAAATTTACCGGGTTACCCATTCACGACATGGTGCGGACTTTCCCTCTTACGATGCATCGAATAATAAGCTTTTCTATTCCGATTATACTTCGGAAGGTTATCGTCCGGCCTATATAGTAATCGATTCGATTTGTAATATCCCTATAGGTGGTGTTTCAAAATATAGTTACCCTTGGGTTAGTGATTTTACGAATCGGGGTAGTTTAAATCTGCAGGAAGTTAAAATTCCGCAGACCGAGTATCCCACGAAATCCTATAATCGCCTTCTTCATACCCTTACCTTACATAGCTGGTTGCCATTTTATGTCGATCCCGATGCACTTATCAGTCTGAATCCTGAAATATATCCAGGTTTTAGCCTGTTTTCGCAAAATAAACTTAGCACGCTTACTTCACAACTCAGCTATTATTATAAAGATCATACCCATTATATTGAACCCCGTTTTGCATTGCAGGGATTATATCCTATTATTGAAATAAGCGCATTATTTGCCAATAAATCCTCTATATATTTCTGGCCCAATAACCTGGAGAAACCAGCAGATATGCAACCTTATTACAGTTTTGCAATAGAAACCTATTTACCGCTTCAACTTACACGAAACAGGTACTATCGTTACTTAAGGCCGGAAATAAGTTATCGCTATATAAACCGTTATTACTATACGAGTGATTTAGGCATAAGAAGAGGGAATAACTATTTGGAAGCCAGTATCTATGCCAGTAATCTTCTGAAACAATCGCATCGTGATTTACAACCCCGGTTTGGACAAACTTTGTTTTTGGCTTTTAACCAGCCTCTTATCCATCCTGGCTTATTCACTCATATAGTAATAGGACAATACAACCAGTATCTTCCGGGAATATTCAGACATCATGGTATACGGTTGATCATTTCCTATGAAGGCCATGAAGAATTGAAAGTCCCGATATTAAACAGTCGTATTTCTCCTCCCCGAGGGTACGATCCCAATATGGAATACTATGGTAATCTGCGTGGCACATTTGAATATACATTCCCTGTATTATATCCCGATTTCAGCTTGGGTCCCCTAGCCTACATAAAAAGGATCCATGCCAGCCTGTATTACGATGCAGCAAAAATGCGTTATCCACAGCAGATTAATAATTCCTATGTTATTTCCGATGATTATTTTTCATCTTTTGGTTTAATTCTTTATTCTGAAATTCATTTCCTGCGATTTTTTATGCCATTTCAACCCGGATTTCGTATTTCATTCCTGCCAGAGAAAAAAATATTTGATTTGGGCTTCGGTATAACTATCAACACTTCAGGGTATTAATTAACATCTGAGAAAATATTTATTTTTTTCTATTTAGTATCATTTAATCATTGATATTGGCAAGCATATTTTGTACCTTAGGTATAAGTATCTATTATGTGCTATGTGCTCGGGAGTGCCGCCCGTATAAGAAAAATATCAAATTACAGCTAATTATCTGACAATGGACCCTAGTGAAGCAATTGAAACGATTGGCAGTATTACAAAAATGGAGAAATTGTGTTCTCTTGAACGCGATGTACTAAAAAATACACTGGTTTTGAGGAATGTTGATCCATTCCCCGGATATCAGTCTGATCTTGATACTGTCAGTAATAACAGTAAACTGGGATCGGTATTTATCATCCTTAAATACAGATATGCACCCGAAAAAATAAACCGTATTAATAAAAGTCTGGCGGCAAGTAAAATTACAACCTGCTACCCTTCTTTTGGAGAAATAATAATCCGATCCTCAATATTTCCCTGTATTCGGATTAAAGGCCTGGATGACTTTTCTTATATACCCGTAATCCAAAATTTCTTTAAAAAACACGATTTACAATTGTCCGACTTCAAACTAATTGATGATATCGCCTGGATTAAAATTTTTAAGACCTTCCGGTTGCTTGAAATTGCCGAAGGTCTATATCGCGATCTGAATGAAGGAGAGAAGATCTATGTCCATATCCCAAATACGATAAACTGGAAGCAATTCGAGTACATAACGAATAAGATCAGACATAGCATTAAAAATCACAATTTCGATGTGGCTCTTGGTGTCATATACAGATTTTGTGGTACCGAGGATGTTATTCGTATATACGACAAGATCAAAACCCTTAAGCGTGCACTTGAACTAAAAAAACACTATCTGAAAAGTATAAAAAACGATATGCTTATATCTGCCCATTAAGAATAGACTAAAAACTATAAAACAAATCTTTCTAAGCTTAATCAATCAATAAGATAATCTGTGGCGGACGTATTTTCTTTAGAAATTATTTCCGTTTCCGATGCATCCACTACCTTGAATAATCTATCGGAACGACGAATTATTTCTTTAACAGGAATTGAAAAGCGTTCTCCCTTTTTCGCCATTCTTACTTTTTTCAAATCAACACGAATTTCATTAACTTTTGATTGTATTATTCCTGTAGTGGGTCCTGTAATTAAAATTTCATCGCCTTCGTTAAGCTCTGCTGCCTCACAAAGAAACTCAGCCACTTTAATTTTTGGGAAATAATTCATCCCCTTCCCTACATATATTTTGCGTTTTTTAGTCTTCGAACCATAAACATGGCTCCATTCACCCAAACGCTGCCCTAAATAATAGCCATCCCAAAAACCCCGGTTGAATACATTTTCCAGCTGATTGGTCCAATTGACTATTTTTTCGTCTGAATAGGTGCCATCGAAATAACTATCGACCGCCTCACGATAACATTTGACTACAGTATAAACATATTCCGGCGGCCGTGCACGACCTTCAATTTTCATGACCTTTACCCCGGCATCGATAATTTTGTTTAGAAAGTGTATAGTGCATAAATCTTTTGGTGACATTATGTATTCGTTCGCAACATCCAGTTCGCGACCGGATTCTTTCTCTCGTACAGTGTATCCTTTGCGGCAATTCTGAAGACATGCTCCCCGGTTCGCAGAATAGTTCTGTTCATGCAAACTCAGATAACATTTGCCTGAAATTGACATACACAAGGCTCCGTGAACAAACATTTCGATTTTTATTATTTCTCCGCCGGGCCCCTTAATTTTATCCTTTTTTATGGCAGTACTTATCTGTTTTACCTGATCGAGATCCAACTCGCGCGCTAGTATAATAACATCGGCAAACATCGCATAAAACTTCAGCGATTCTATATTGCTGATGTTAACCTGGGTTGAAATATGAACCTCAACATTCTTTGAGTGGGCATAGCTGATCACTGCATGATCGCTTGCAATAATAGCCGTAACTCCCCTTTTCTTTGCCAGGTCCACTAATTGAAAGGCCTGTTCCAATTCATTGTTATAGATTACAATATTGAGAGTTAGATAAGTTTTTACACTGTGTTCATGACAAACGGCTACAATTTGCTCGAGGTCATCTTCGTTGAAATTGGCCGATGATCGTGCCCTCATGTTCATTTTATTCAATCCGAAGTAAACCGAATCAGCTCCCGCCTGAATGGCTGCCATTAACGATTCGTGCGAACCAACAGGTGCCATTATTTCAATATCTTCTCTCCTCATTATCTGATTATTACTATTTCTTACTTGAAAAATTGCTTTAATGATCCAAAGTAAATTTTTTTCCATCCATCAACCATTTCTTCATATACCTCATCGGGAACATGAGTATGTAGCAATTCAATTACCGTATTTTTCTTTTCGGGAATCAAATCAATAGTAACCAGCGATTCCTCTTTTCCCCCCTCAAAATACCAATGCTGACGTATTAGTTCATTCTCCCTGAATTCCAGGTTTTTCCCGACTATATCTCCATCAAACAGAGAAAATTCGCTGCCTGCTTCGGTGGACATTTCTGCCGGATAGCCTGACCACAATTCGATAGTAAATTCATTAGTAAGGGCCAGATAGACCTCCTGCGGAGTTGCCGGAATGTGATGTTTTTGTCGGATCGTTTTCACAACTATAAAGGTTTTTACAAAATTAAGCTATGAATTGGATTCATACAGGAATTATTTTGTAAAGTCTATCATCCATTGTCGCGTACCAAATGTCTTGCATGATTCACCTGCCACTTTTGATGCTAAATGCAGTGATCCGGTAAAGTTTTGTCCCAATCCGTAATAATGACAGAACGCTCCGTGAAAAACATCTCCTGCTCCAAGTGTATCAATGATTCCAATCGGATCGATTTGTATTTCTCCTGTGGTATTCTGGTGCGAATAAAGAATACTTTTTTCTCCCCTGGTAATTGCAATAAACTCAACTCCCTGTTCATGCAGGTACCTGAAAATATCTGTTGGTGTTTTACTTCCTGGAGCATTAAAATCGTTGCTGCAGATAGCAATATCAATATAGTAAAATAATTCCCTGATTTCTTGTTTCCAGCTACCGCCATCGAGAACGGTAGTAATTCCAAGTTGGCGGCAGATTTTTGCAATAGGAATTGACAGTTGAGGATGGAAACCATCAAACATAGCTATTTTATATTTCTTTAAATCCTGATTTGCCTTAAAAACCATCTCACTTTTCACTTTGGGTTGATAGTAAAAAACTGTTCTTTCCCCATTCTCCTGCGAAGTAATGATACTTGATACGATAGGATAACCTGGCTGACCTGTAATGGGATCAATAATACATACACCGGATTCTTCAATGTTATCAATTATGAATTGCGAAAATGTATGTTTACCTATGGGAGTCAGTAAATCGACTTCACCGCCAAGAAAAGCACAGGTTATGGCCGCATTGGTGGCCGGACCACCGGCATAAATTTTGTGCTGTATTGCCTTTGTCTTTGTATTTGTCTCCGGGTAATGTGCAACCAGATATTGCATGTCAATTGTGTTCAGACCTGTAAACAATATCCTGTTACCTGGATTTTGTTTCTTCATTTTCGGCTTAAAAAGCTAGCGTTACCATAACAGGACAATGATCGGAATGCTTAATGTCACTAAGAATTTCAGCTTTAATGACATGCGGTTCTAGTTCTTTCGTTACAATATGGTAATCAATGCGCCACCCCAGATTTTTTTCTCTTGAATTGGCACGATAGCTCCACCAGCTGTATTGTTCCGGTTCAGGATTAAATATACGAAACGTATCTATGAATCCGTCGTTGAGAAATGTATCAAACCAAGCTCTTTCTTCAGGTAAAAAACCAGATGATTTCTGATGTCTTTCCGGATGATTTATATCGATAGGCTTATGGCAAATATTATAATCGCCACATATCAACAGATTCTTTTTCCCCTTCCTGAGTTTTTGAACAAATGCTGTGAAATCGGCCAGGAATTCCATTTTGAAATCCTGGCGAATATCGCCTGTGGTTCCACTTGGAATATATACATTAATCAGGGTAAAATCAAGAAAATCAGTTCTCAGCACCCTCCCTTCCAAATCATATTTCTCCATTCCCATTCCTGTAACTACACTCTCAGGCTTATTTTTAACAAGAGTCATAACACCGCTGTATCCTTTCTTTTCTGCGGAATGAATGTATACCTGATATCCCAGATGTTCAAATAAGGCAATATCAATTTGTGCCAGCCCGGCTTTAGTTTCCTGAATGCATAAAATATCCGGTGAATCACTCTTGATCCATGTTGCCAAACCTTTAGTAAGCGCAGCTCTTACGCCATTGACATTGTATGATAGAATACGTAGGCTCATAATAAATCAGATATAGAAGACATATTAATTTGAGCTAAAATACGATTAATGCCTTACATTCGTAATGTTATTGCATACTTCGCTATGGATAAAGGATTAGTGATTAAATCGACCGGTAGCTGGTACCTGGTTCAAAATAAGGGAAATATAATACATTGCAGAATAAAAGGCAAATTCCGGACCATGGATATTGTAACCACAAATCCCATTACGGTTGGAGACAAGGTTGATTATGAAATAATGGAAGACGGTACCGGTCTTATCAGCAGTATTGATGAACGTAAAAATTATATCATTCGCCGTTCTACCCGATTTAATAAGGAGGCCCATCTGCTTGCTGCCAACATCGATCAGGCAATAGTAATGGTTAGTCTGAAATACCCTGCTTCCCCTTTTGAATTTATTGATCGTTTACTTATAACTGCAGAAGCCTATCATATTGAAAGTATTATATTAATTAATAAGATAGATTTACTTAAAAAAGAAGATGATATAAAACTGGATGAATTTAAATCTACCTATAGTAAGGCCGGTTATACATTTCTGGAATTATCTGTTACAGAGAATATAAATGTACAACAGGCTTATGCCTTAATGAAAGGAAAAATGTCCCTCATAGCAGGGAACTCCGGTGTAGGTAAGAGTTCCTTCATCAATGCCATTGCCCCCTTTCTTAATCTGAAAATAGAAGATATATCCGATTATCATCAAGCAGGTAAACATACTACTACTTTCTCTGAAATTTTTCAATTAGATGAAAATACATATATTATTGACTCACCAGGAATTAAAGGTTTCGGACTAATTGATATGAAGAAAGAAGAAATAGGCCTTTATTTTCAGGAAATATTCCGTATTTCAAAAGACTGTAAATTTTATAATTGTACACATTTGCACGAACCCGGTTGTGCTGTCATCGAAGCAGTAAAAAACGGACATATTGGATATTCACGCTACAGGAGTTATGTTAATATTATGACCGATGAAGGATCAAAATATCGCTAATCCATTTTAAATAAGCTTAGCACAGCTAAACCCATGGAAGAATTGTCGATAATAACTTTTGCCTTTTATTAACAGGAAATGACAGTTGTATATTTTTAATAACCCTACTTTTATTTTATATTAGTCGACTAGTTTATAATCACTGCTTTTCAAGAGCAAAAGTATACAATGAAAAAATCTTTTCTAATAGCTACAGTTGCAGGAATATTGTTATTAGCAGCCAATATTTTTGTTTTTAAAAGCTTATATAATGAACAGATTAATTATCAGAAAAATATACTTTTCAAGCAAGCTGAATTATGTTCCTCAACTATCAACAATGTTTTAGTACGTTTTGATAGCGATCTGAATTATATTTTATTCTCTGACGATATTTCCGAGTTATTCAGTGAGAGTTCCGATCTCTCACAATCTTTACGAAAGCTGGAGTTATTCTATTCATCTTACAGTAATCTTATTAAAAATATCGATATATACGATAATAATAAAAATGTATTTAACCTGTTTAAGGATAAAAATTTTATTACTGATAAATACATCGCGCACCGACAACGCAGTCTTGTAGATAAAGAAGAGATTAAAATGCTCAAAAACGAATACCATTACTATATTCCTGTTTTCAAGGAAAATCAGGTTTATGGTAATATTGTTGTTTCGGTTAATTTATCGGAATATATTCTGGATGAGTTAAACAAATTTTACCTTGACGAGGTCAGCTACCAGTGGGTTTTTGATCCTGAAGACGAAAGTTATACAACCAATTACCCCGGTCAGAATGTTACGATAGAAAACACCGATGAAATATTCCAAAATCTTCGTAACAATCATGAAAATATCCTTCGTCACCAGGTTATAAGTGATTCCGTATCCTCTCAATTAATTACTGTTTATAAGCCTATAAGTGTTCTTGATCATAATTTCGGGCTCGCTTTTAGTTTTGATAATACATATTTTTTTGAAAAAATATTTTCCCGGTTAATACTGATGGCCATTATAACCACTCTCCTCTTTCTGCTTGCTATGTATCTATTAGTATTTCAACAGGGAAAATATGTAAAAAAAAACGAAATAGCTGAGAAAGAACTTGCACTGCTTCGTGGCTTTCTTCACAATCTTCCTATTGGTATTTTGATCTCCAATGAAAAAAATAAGATTTACTATATCAATCAGATTACCCGGGAGATGTTTCAGATTAAGGAAGGTGAAGAAGAAACCGGAAATGCTATAACAGAAAAATTCCTTTTGGCAAATCGTCAGCCTAAGGTTAAAATGAAACCCTCGGCCTACGATAGTAACCAGTTTATTTTATATGAAAAAGAAGGAAATGAAGTAGTTCTCTTTCGAAAAGAAAATCCTTATATAATCGATAACCGTGAATACACACTTAATGCATTCATTGATATAACTTCTATAGAAAAGTCGAGGAAATACGAAGCTGCATCGAATACAGCCAAGTCGGAGTTTCTCGCCAAAATGAGTCATGAGATCCGTACTCCTATGAATGGAATAATCGGGATGACTGATGCCTTAAATCTGGATAATCTTAATCAGGAACAAAAAGAATATATTGAAATTGTAAAACGATCGGCTGATCTCCTGCTTAATCTAATCGACGATATTCTGGATTACTCGAAAATTGAAGCCGGAAAAATGCAACTTGAAGAAATTCCGTTCCGAATCAGCGAAGAGGTTAAAATTTCTCTCGACCTTTTCAATACCATCGTCAAAGAGAAAGAGCTTAAATTGAATATTAATATCGATCCTGAAATACCCGATGATATTATTGGAGATCCATTTCGCCTGCGCCAGGTATTATCAAATCTCATCAGCAACGCCGTGAAATTTACCAACGAAGGAGAAATTCAGATTACGGTAAAACTCGATGAAAAATATAATGGAAACCTGACCCTGCTTTTTGAAGTAGCGGACACAGGATCGGGTATTCCAAAAGAACGTTGTGAAAGCATTTTCAGCTCATTTACTCAGGCCGATTATAGTACTTCCCGTAAATTTGGAGGATCAGGATTAGGTACAACCATTTCAAAACAACTCGTTAATTTAATGCATGGCGAAATTTGGGTTGAGAGTCCTTCAGGTATTTCTAAAAACAAAAAATATCCCGGATCAAAATTCTGTTTCACTATAGAAGTATTCTCGAACGAAGAATTGGATAAAGATTTAAATTTTAGTGAAATAGAAAGTTTCGACAAAGTAAATGCCTTTATTATTACACAGAATATCCCGTCCAGGAAACGTATTGAAGGATTTCTAAATCATTTAGGTATTATGGGTGACTCACTAATACTGAAAGAAGATAAAGATCTTATCCAAAGTATTAAAAACCAGTTGAAACAGAAGGAGTACCAGCTGCTTTTCATAATGGATGAACTGAACCTGGATGGTCTCTGGATTGCCCGGCAGCTATTCCATGAAAAAATCAATAACAATTATCGTGTAATACTGATTAGTTCCAAGCATAAACAGGAAAATTACGTGCAGACAAAAATAGCCCAGGTTGATTATTACCTGATCGAACCCTTTGAACAGAATATCCTGAAAAATTATCTCCACCGATGGTTCCCCACCATTAAAGAACTTGAAAAAGAACGTTTTTCAAGCCTCCAGAAAGATTTAAATATTCTAATTGCAGAAGATAATCAGATTAATCAGAAAGTAGCCGAAACTATCTTCCGTAGCCTGGGCTATGAAATCGATATCGCTATGGATGGTAAAGAAGTAGTTGAAATGGTAAAAAAGAAAAATTACGATATTATATTTATGGATCTGCAGATGCCTGAAAAGGATGGTGTAGACGCCACCGTTGAAATACGAGGACTCGGATTCCAGATGCCTATTATTGCTATGACGGCTACTGTTTCTAAGGCAGCTAGGGATAGCGCCATGACAGCCGGCATGAACGATTATATAACCAAGCCCGTTAAGACCGAAGCAGTAAAAACCGCATTACAGAAATGGTTTACTTAGTCGGACCAATATTTATTTAACCAGGTTAATAATCTTTATCATAGCCTCCTTTTCCAGTAATGCAAGCTCTTGCAGAATATCTGAAGCTTCATTAATATAACGTGCTTCTCCAGATTCTCCAGCCTTAAAAAACAGGGATGCTACTTTTGTCCACTGTTCTGCTACAACACAAAAATCAGAATATATATTTTCTAATTCTTTAATTCCAAGTATTTCGAAGGACTCCTTAATAAAATCGCGGTAAAGATTACGAAACAGAGCTCCTCCTGTACCTCCCTTTTCCATAAGCATAGCCAATGTGCAAAATACGGTTGCCGTGTACTTATCCTGGAACCACTTCTTAATTTCCGAGGCTGTTTTTATTATTCCTTTGTACCCTATGTTTTGTATTGGCGGATTCAGGTATTCAAAAGCATTTCTTTGCATCGCAGGTAGTATGGCCTTTTCAATTTCAGTACAATTCTTACTGGTACTAATACTATACATCCTGTTGCACGACGACATAGGCCCCTTTTCGTTTCATGCCAGAGCTAGGCCTTTTAATGAAGTTTTTACTAATCCTCCCTGTTGCTTTGTATCTACAAGATAGGCCCACTCAGGATCGTAACCATACATAGCTACATAATGAGCTGCAAAATGGAACTTGTTGTTGAAATATTCCAGATGATAGCAGTCCAGTTTCAAACCAGCTATTATTTTTTGATCCAGTTTTTCTTTTAACATCTTCCAGGCTTTGGTTTCGGAAGAAGTCTCATGAACCTCCATTTTTAAATTTAAATTCCGGATAAGGTTTTCTGTTAATAAATCTGGTTTGGTTCTTCCTCCGATAAAGGGAATTTCCATATTTTTCATCTTCCAGACGATATAACCAATGCTTTCTCCAAGTCCAAATAGCATAGGCTCCGAAAGGAAAATTCCCAGCTGACTTAAGAGGGTTCCTGTAGCAGTAGTTTCACAGTGCTGTCCATTAAAAGGTTTAATATTCGGTATAATCATGGTTTTTGCAATTTAAATTGCAAGATAATTTGCTGAAGTGACACCCCTATGTCAGTAGATTTATAATAACTGGAATTTATTATTGAAGTTTAATCAGTTTCCGGGTTGCAACTATTTCTCCTTCTGCAATGAATTGACAGAAATATATACCTTTTTCTAACACATAATTGCTGAGCGGAATTGTTAATTCCAGCGGACCTGTAACCGAAATCAGAGTTTGCTGATGAATCTTTGTCCCGATAGAATTATAAATTTTTATCTCAAAATCACAGGGCCTGAGAAAATATACATGAACAGTTATTTCTTCGATAAACGGATTAGGATTTACGGAAATCTCATAGGCATTTACAGACTTAATACCATCCTCCGATGTATTAATTAAATCAATCTGATTATCCATCCATGTTATGCGATTATAAATCCAATCCTTCATATATTGAACTTCACTTTCCCAGGTATCTCCAATAAAGTAATTTGGCCATATATAGGTTCCGAGAACTGGAAATGTCTCAAAATTCCTTGCTTGCGATTCAGTAATTTCACCTGCCAGAGAATCGATTATATATTCTATATGTTCAATAGAAAATATACTCTCTCTTAATTGTTCCCAACGCATTTTTATGGCCGAATTATAGTATGGATCTTCACGTAGGCGGTCCCACCAGAAAGGAGCCTGCAATTCGTCGAACTCCGGAACGGTATGAATCATCCATCCATCGGCTTTAAAGGCTTCATAATAATCGGCATTACCAAAGGCCAGGTTAAAATCCCATAGTGGCCCCATGGTAAGTTTACCTCCCTTGCTATCCTTATCTTTGTATAGAAAAGTGCTTAAAAGATATGCATCAACATTTCGACTTAATTCATTTAGTGAACTACCCTGCGCCAAGAGCGCAGGGCGTCTGGATCACAGATCAAAC
>CAZMVE010000011.1:0-19602 GCA_964569585.1 uncultured Bacteroidales bacterium
TACCCCTAATTTATTGATTATTTTTATATGTTTCAAGTGCATACCCCAGTAAAGTTAATTAATCTACAGAATAATTATAGGATAATTCATTGATTTCTTAGCGGTTAAAAAACAGTAGATGAAGTATTATAAAGACAGATGAAAATCTTTCCTTAGGAATCGATAGGTAAAAAGTAACGAATCTTTTTGTAATTAATATAAGTGAAGGCTGTCTCAATAAGGCAACCTGTTCTTATCCTGTTAGCGTATAAATAGCAGATTATTTCTGGCCTCGCTTTTCGGCCAGATCAGCTGCGATACCCTTCATGTATTTGTCGTTCAGCTTATAAAAATATAACAGAAGTACCGATAATGCAGCTGCAATAGCCGGAATTACGCTCATCATAAGTTTTATACCGGTTTGTGTTTCTGCTGAAACCTGATTTGCCTTATAGCCAAAAGCAGCAAGTATAAAACCCGTAAGGGCAATACCCAGTGTACTGCCAAACTTTTGCGACATAGATATGGAGGAAAAAATTAATCCTGTAGCACGCCGGCCGGTTTTCCATTCCGAAAAATCAACAATATCACCAAATATAGCCAGCATTAACGGAATGGGTAATCCGGCAGCAATCCCAACTATAATTTGTAAGAAAAAGAGATAGTAAATATTGCCAGGCATTACGGTATAGTATAACAAACTGGCAAAGACCGAAATAATCATAAACAGCGTGTAAGCCCGTTTTTTGCCAAGAGTTCTTGCCAGCCATGTGGCCATGAGTACACCCAGGATATTCGAAGCTGTCCACACAGGGATCAGTATTCCCGTTAAGGCTTGATAGTCGAAATGAATTAGCTTACCGAAAAATTGTATACTGGATTCGGCTATATAATATTTTAAGTAATATACGGCAGCTCCTTCCCGTAGCTGGTTGAAGATGACCGTAAATATGCCCACAGCCACCATAATGAACCATTGCCGGTTCGCCAACAAATCTTTGAGATCGTCCTTCAATGAGGATATTTTTTCTTGTATGGGCTTTACTCTTTCTTTGGTCCATAAAAATGTAAGTAAGAAAAGCACTACAGCTATAACAGCAAAACTGGCCACACTCAACTGCCAGCCTAGTGAGTCGTTACCTTTTCCATAAAACTTTGCCAGTTTCAATAGGGTAGCCTGTACAAGAATTCCTCCGGCAAATGCGAAGAAATACCGATACGAAGCCAGGGAGGTCCGTTCCACAGAATCGGATGTCATAACTCCGATAAGCGAAGAGTAGGGAACATTAATGGCCGTATAAACCATCATGAGAAGCGTGTAGGTCAAATAGGCATAGATCAGTTTACCTGTTGCACTGAAATCTGGTGTTGTAAAGGTAAGTACTCCAATAATGCCAAATGGCACGGCAATCCATATTAAGTAGGGTCTGAATTTACCCCAGCGTGTCGATGTGCGGTCGGCAATCAAACCCATTATCGGATCGTTAGCAGCATCCCAAATACGTGTTACGAGTATCATGGTACCAGCAGCGGCTGCCGAAATTCCGAAAACATCGGTATAAAAAAACAGTAGGAATGTGGTAAACAATTTATAGAATATCGATGAGGCAGAATCGCCAAGCCCATAACCTATTTTTTCTTTTATTGAAAGAGTTTTTGCCTGATGTGCCATTGATTTATTATTGTTTCGTTTATTAATACGGTGATTTTGCCGGATTTTATTAAAGCCAAGCTAAAACTAAGAATTTGTTTCATAATTACAAACGGATGCCTGTTAGGCTGCGTTTGAAAGAATTTATATTCACAATGATTTTTAGTTTAGCATTTTCGTTGATATATTCGTCTTTTAAACACCCTGTGGATGATACATGTCTGATCTCTATGGATAATCAGGAAAAAGTTACAATACATCTTATAAGAAAAGGTGATCCATCAGTTTTTCGTAAACTGTATGATGTTTACTATTACAGACTTTTTCTCTATGCAAAAAGTTATCTCGATAATGAGAATGAGGCAGAAGATGTGGTTCAGGAGCTTTTTATTCACCTCTATGAGAAGAGAAAAGAATTGATAGTTTTTTCATCCCTCACCTCTTATTTCTTCCGATCGGTGCATAATAAGTGCATACAGGTTTTGCGGCACAGGAAAGTGATTGTAGATCATGAAGAAAGACATAGATTTAAGATCAGGGAGGCTGAGATCCTTTACAACAGGGCAGCTAATTTTACATTTTCAGAACAGCAACTTAAAGAAATTCAGCAAATATTTCAGCGGGCAAATGAAGACCTTCCTGATAAAACCAGGGAAATATTCCGGTTGAGCAGGGAGCAATCTAAATCGAACAAAGAAATTGCTCATATATTAAACATTCAGTTGAAAACGGTGGAATACCATATTACTAAAGCCCTAAAAAGTTTCAGCACAGTATTAAAAGATTATTTTGTGTAACTAATTTTTCTCAGGATTATTAATCTCCCGGATATAAATTAATTCTAAATCACCTCTGAGTTACTGGATTAACAATAGATACCGGGAATATGCAGGAATCTTCCAATACTTTATAAACCTTAGATTAATTTTTTTTAGATTATTTTTAGGGTAGTGAGGAATTCATACGTCTTAGTACTGTTATAACGAAATTTCATATAATGATTACTAATGACAACTTAGAGGAAATCCTTTGGAGGTATTTCGAGGGTAAAGCCTCCATTTCGGAAATTCGGGCAATTGACCGATGGTTAGATGAAGACAAGAAAAATATTCGGTATTTTGCCACCAGTAAGGAAGCATACATCGAAATTTTGGCAGATGCCAAGAAAGATACCGGATTGGTTGATCGTGCATTTGATAAATTTTTCGTTCAGGTAAAGCAGATCGATAAAACCGAGGCTGAAAAACGAAGGCAAAGCAATAGCATAATTCGTAGAAAAATTATGCGATACGCTTCTGTGGCTGCAATTATTATTATAACAGCTTTATGTACCTATATAATAGTACATAATTCACAAATAGTTACAGATGAAACCTATTGCGAAATTGAGGTTCCCTATGGCGGACGTTCTTCTCTGATCCTTCCCGATGGGAGTAAGATATGGCTTAATGCAGGTAGTAAATTAAAGTATAACCGGACCTTCGATATCCGGGAGCGTGAGGTATTTCTCGACGGTGAAGCCTATTTCGACATTGAGAAGAGTAAGCATCCGTTTGTTGTCCACACTTCACACCTCGATATACTTGTGTTGGGTACAACATTCAATGTGAAATCCTATTCTGAAGATGATAACATTGAGACCACCCTTGTGGAAGGCAATATTCGTATTGAACAGAAAGAATCGAACCAACCCTTGTTTTTAAAGCCCAAACAAAAGCTTACCTATAATAAAAAATCAAATCAGTATCAGGCAAATCTGACTCCAGCAGTAAAGAGAGATCAGGAAAAGGATAATGAAAATAATGAAATTCAAAAGTTAGCTAGTATGCCTATTGCTATTGAAGCAAATGTTAATATCGAAGAAGCTACATCGTGGAAGGACGGTAAAATGATCATAAATAATGAGCCGCTTGAAGAGCTTATTATTAAACTGGAGAGAAAATATGATATAGTTTTTCAATTTAGTAGCGAAGAATTAAAAAATTATTCTTATTCGGGCACATTACGTGATTTTCCGCTTGAACAGGTGCTGAAAGCCCTTGAATTAACCTCGCCAATAAAGTATTCTATTAAAGGGAAAACTGTAATTTTAACTTATAATAAACATTTCAAACCACTATCTAACTGATATTGAGTGAAAAAACTATCAAAATGCGAAGCCTATGGACACTAACTAAACAATAAGACTGGAAATATATATCATTTCTTCCGGTCGATACTCTAACTCTAATTATGAAAAGACTATGTTGAATTAAAATCAATTAGCTATGAACTTTATCCTAACCTATTTTTCCTCAATGAGGGGAAAACAATCTAAAAGACTTATCCAAACTATGAATCTTATAGTAGCAATAAGTCTTGTCGCTGTATTAAATGTGACAGCAGGCGTTTATTCCGAGGGAGAGAAGATAAGCATTAATGTTGAGGATGTTCAGTTGCGCGATTTATTTCGCGAGATTGAAAATAACAGCGAGTATGCTTTCTTCTTTAACGATCAGTACGGCGAACTCGATAACCGGGTGTCGCTGGAAATATCAGCTGAAAATATCACAACCATTCTTGATGTGCTGCTTACGGACACACAGCTTGATTTTGAGATTATGGACAATAATTTTATTGTTATAGTCCCGAAAGCTGAAATACAGCAGGTGGTTGTTACAGGAAAAATTACCGATTACGAAGGAGATCCCTTACCAGGTGTTAATGTCATAGAAAAAGGGACTACTAATGGGGTAATAACCGATCTGGATGGTAACTACTCAATTTCCGTTTCATCTTCTGCATCGGTCCTGGTATTCTCATATATTGGATTTAATACGGAAGAAATGGCGGTAAGCAACCAGACAGAGATCAACCTTATAATGATCGAAAGTCTTGAGGAACTTGGTGAAGTAGTGGTTATAGGATATGGTACCTTGCGAAAAGAAGCTGTGACAGGTTCCGTTGAATCGATACGCGGAGATATATTACGCGAAGTGCCCTCGTCTGATGTGACGCGGGCCTTGCAAGGACGTATTGCAGGTGTGGAGATGTCACAGACCTCATCCAAACCCGGATCCACCATGCAGATCCGTATTCGTGGTACACGCTCGCTGACAGCCAGCAACGACCCGCTTGTCGTACTTGACGGTATACCTTTTGCCGGGGAATTAAGCGATATCGACCCAAGTGATATTAAAAGTGTCGATATCCTTAAAGATGCATCGGCTACTGCTATTTACGGATCACGTGGTGCAAACGGAGTTATATTGATCTCAACCAATAAAGGGCAAAAAGGGAAGAAAGCACAGGTAAGCTTCAACAGCTACTATGGCACCAAACAAATTATCAAATACCCTATGATGAATGCTTCAGAGTTTATTGCACTCCGTGATACAGTTGGTAGGTATGATAACGGACCTGATGAATCCGATTCTGTAGATTATGATTACCAGGATTTGTTTTACAGGCCTGCCTATGTAACAAGTCACGATCTGAAGATCGCAGGTGGTACAGAAAATGGCAGCTATTACTTTGGCCTGGGATACTACTATGATCAATCCCCGGTTCCCACACAACAATTCACCCGCTATTCAATACGCGCTGCTATTGATCAGGAAATTGGCAAATACTTCCATTTCGGATTGACTTCAAACAATAATTATAGTTTAACTGAAGGAGATCAGATAGGACTTTACGGCGTTCTAAGTATGACCCCTATTTCCGATCCCTATAACGCCGATGGCACCTTCAAAAGAACTATAAGCATGGCATTGGATGAACCTTACTTACTGACCAGAGATGTTATTGACGAATTAGGCGGTTCCTGGATAAGTGAGAAAAAAGGGTATGGTACCTATAACAACATATTCGGTGAAATAAAGATCCCCGGAATTGAAGGCATGAAGTATCGCGCCAATATTGGTTTAAATCTTCGTATGGAAGCCAAGGGTGCTTTCACCGGAGAAGGAGTAAATAGTAGTAACGAATCAAATCCTTCAGTTGCAACTCTCACAAATAAGTTTACCACCAACTGGGTAATTGAGAACCTGCTGATCTATGACCGGACCTTTAATAATAAACATCAGTTGAATCTGGTGGCTTTGTACTCTGCAGAAGAAACCCATTATAACAAATCTTACGTTCGAGCTAGGGATATTCCCAACCCGGATTTCCAATACTTTAATCTTGGACAGGCTACCGGAGAACTTACTTTTCCCATTGGTGATGATATTTTTGGCGATCCTTATCAGGACTATCAGTTGAGCGGGTTGATTTCATGGATGGGACGAGCAATGTATTCTTATGACAACCGATACATGATAATGGCTAGCCTGCGTTCCGATGCCTCCTCAAGACTGGCTGAAGGACACAAGTGGCACACCTATCCTGCTGTTTCAGCCGGGTGGAATATTGGCAACGAGTCTTTCATGGAAAATGTAGACCTTATTGACTTATTAAAACTTCGTGTAGGATACGGTCAAACCTCCAACCAGGCTGTAGATCCCTATGCGACACTCGGAGAACTGGGCACAAGGCCTTATAACTTTGGTGATGAATTTGCTACCGGCTACTATGTAACAGGACTTCCCAACTCTGAACTGGGATGGGAATACTCCGAAACCTATAACTACGGATTGGACTTCTCCATCCTGAACACTCGTCTTTCCGGTACGGTTGAGTACTATATAACAAATACCAAAGATCTTCTGCTGCAGGTTAGTCTGCCTCCTACTAGTGGTGTTGAAAACGTCGTACAAAATATCGGGGAAACCCAGAACCTAGGGGTGGAAATGAATCTTAACGGGACCATCCTGGAAAATTTCAAAGGTTGGACATGGGATATTGGTTTCAACCTGTATAGCAACAAAAACACACTGGTATCCCTTGCTTCCGGAGTTGAAGAGGATAGGGCCAACTGGTGGTTTGTGGGTCATCCGATCAATGTGATCTATGACTACGAATATCTCGGACTTTGGCAGGAAGATGAAGCAGATGAACTGGAATTATATGAATCGGGAGGTAATGTGGGTATGATAAAAGTGAAATATACCGGTGAGTATAACGACGATGGCACGCCAGCGAGAAGGATTGGATCTGACGACCGGCAGCCTCTAAGCATAGATCCAAAATTCCAGGGCGGTTTTAACACCCATGTATCCTATAAAGGATTTGACCTGAATGTTGTCGGTGCCTTTAAATACGGGGGTATCCTCATCAGTACCCTCCATTCCGCATCCGGCTACCTGAACATGTTGTCCGGCCGGAGAAACAACGTACAGGTAGACTACTGGACTCCGGAAAATACCGATGTCAGGTATCCGTATCCTGCTGGTGTGATAAGTTCAGATAATCCAAAATATGGCAGTACATTAGGTTACTTCGATGCTTCGTACCTGAAGATACGCACCATAACGCTTGGTTATAACTTCGACAAGATCGACTGGATAAAAAATGCGCAAATCAGCAAGCTGCGGCTATACTTCACCGCACAGAACCCCTTTATTATGTTCTCACCCTTCCATTCAGAATCAGGTTTGGATCCTGAGTCCAACTCTTATGCGGATGAAAATGCAGCGGTAACCACGACCTACCAAGAACGTTTGCTTACCGTAGGTACTAATACGCCTGCATCACGCAACTATTTGATTGGTATTAATGTGACATTCTAAAAAAAAACAATGATGAAACGAATACATATAAAAACTTTTATCGTTGCGACATTAATGACTTCGTTCCTTATGTCGTGTTCAGATATCCTGGAAGAAACACCGCGCAGTACTTTCACTTCTGCATTCTTTCAGACCGAATTAGGTGTTCAGGGAGGGTTAACATCTTTGTATTCCCACCTGCGCTGGATCTACGGTCAGGCATACTACTTTAATGCTTGCCTCACCGGTACCGATGAAGCTACCTGGGGTCAGAGTGCTGACCAAAACTTCAAACAATTTGACATGACCCATGAGGGGGAGGTCACACCTGATAATTTCCCATCATCGATTCCCTGGGATGAAACTTTCCCCTTTATTAATACGGCAAGCGGTATTATCGAGAATGCTTCTGTAGCGGGATTATCTGATGCATTGATTGCGGAAGCCCGATTCTTCCGTGCCTTCGATTACTTTTTGTTGGTGCAGACCTATGGAGGAGTGCCTCTGGATCTGGGTGCAGGTAACATAGCATTCAACACTTCACCTATCAGAATCTCAGTACGTAATACCGTACCTGAGGTATATACCATTGGCATATTCCCGGATCTGATACAAGCAGTGGAAGATTTACCAGATGGGCCGCGTGTTACCGGCGGAGTAACTAAAACGGTTGCCGGTCTCTATCTGGCAAAAGCTTACCTGACCTACGGATGGTGGCTGGAAAACCCGAATAATATTCCTACGTACCCGGAATGCATGCGCGTTGATCCTGATGGACACGATGCTGCATGGTATTTTCAGCAGGCATATGATGTGGCAACAGCTGCTATCGACGATCCCGGTCCTTTTGGTCTGCAGCCAACGTATTATGATGTAACCCTGGCACAGAACGACCGCAATAATGAAATGCTGCTGTACGCCGACCACACTGAAGCAAGTGAATTTTATAATGACGCTCCTCTTGATTATGAAGGGGGTGGATCCCCTGCTAATTTTGCGGTTTGGATGCTGACCTGGAACTATACTGAAATCACCAGTAGTAAAGATAATACAACATGGGTTCCTAAAAGTTCTGTTCAACGATGGGCTGAGCAGCATCTTGGACGTCCCTGGATACGTATGGCCCCGCCTATCGGTGTATTTACAAATACTTTCGCTGATAAAACAAATGATTCCCGCTATGACGGAACCTTTACCACCGTATACCGTGGCAACTGGGATTTAGCAGCTGATTATGATCCTGACAGTACTGTTTATAACGCAAACTATATGGAAGTTTCCCCTGGTGATCCTATACTAACTTTCCTGGATGAAGAACCTGCAACAGATATTGATTACTCAGGTGCTATCTATAAAAGCGGTGTAGGTGCAGGAGTACTTCCCGGAAGAGCAGATTTTGTCGTAAATCCGCAGGGTATTAGCAGAATTATGTACCCGGGACTTTATAAGCTCGGTACCTACCGCACCGATAATGACGGTGGATATGGAAACCCAAATGCCGGTGTTACCCGTCCTTTTTACATTGCCAAATTTTCGGAACTTTACTTAATAGCAGCCGAAGCTGCAGTAAAGGGTGCAACTGGTAGTGAAAGTGCAAGAGACTTAATTAATGTTATACGTGCACGCGCTGGCGTTTGGCGCTGGGATAACAACGGTGCCGTTGAAAAAATTGAAGACCATAGTGCTGAGATGATGGATGCTACACCTGCTACTATTGACATCGATTATATTTTAGCTGAACGTTCACGTGAATATTTTGGCGAAGGTTATCGCTGGTACGATTTAGTACGTACGCAAAAATGGACAGAATACGCTACTGAATACACCATTTGCGGACCCGGTAAAGGAAATCATACACCGATTATCTTTACCCGTGATATTGAACCTTATCACTATCTTCGCCCCATTCCACAGACTCAGCTGGATGGTTTGGAAATGACCGATCAAGAAAAAGCTGAATATCAAAATCCGGGATATTAGGAAATTTGCTAGTTAAATGACGGGAAAGATCCAAAAATAACCGGTTTAATTTACTGTTTACGAGGTCTCTCGATTTGACCTCCAAGTAAATAAAAATAAAAGGGGCTGTCTCAAAAGGGTCAGCCCCTTTTAATTTCATTTCATTATTAAATTATCGCCTATGGTGATGGTAATGTAAAGTTTGCAAAGCATAATTCCTTGCAATTATCATATAATCTTTGTTCCGAAATACAGATATAGGAAATTAGAAGGGAAAATAAAAGAACTAGTAGAACAAAAGATTAAGCAGGTATGTGGATGGTATGAAGTCGAGATAGAGTAATTGAATATTCAAGTTGATCATGTTCATATGCTGATAAGCATTGCCCCGAAGAGATCAGTTTTATAGATCATGGGAATAATAAAAGGGAAGAGTGCGATACTTCAATTTAAGACTAAGAAAAGGTTGAAAGAGAAGCCATATTGGGGAAATCATTTTTGGGCACGGGGATATTTTGTCAGTACGGTAGGTATAGACGAAGAATTAATACGTCGATATATTCAGCATCAGGAAAAAGAAGAGAGGAGACGTAAAGCCGAAAGTAATGAATATCACCTCTTTTAGAGGTTATGGTTTTAAAAAAGCCACCACCAGAGGTGGTGGTCGTTTACTATGTAGTAATAAATAAAATTGAAGTCAATTATTAATTGTTAAGGTAATCGTTCCAGCGTTTAAAATTCCTGTTTTTCCACTCCATACTATGATACGTATAGCTCACAATTAAAGGTAACACAGCAGTGGCTTCGGCATATACCATTTGTTCATCGGTTACATCAACCTTGCCCCATGAACTGGCTTCTTTCAGGGTTGAAGAAGAGCAGGCTCCGTCGCGAACATCGGCTACGGTTATCTGAACTGCGTATTTATGCATGGGTACCTCTTTCCCAAGAATTTCAGCACATACCACCGTGTCCTGCGCAAAATTTTTGGGTACTCCGCCACCAATCATGAAAAGTCCCGAAATAGGAGCTTCCATTTTAATTTTAGTTAATTCAAGAAAGTCTTTCACCGAATCGATAGAAACATGTTTTACAGGATTTTCCCACTGATGCTTAACAAGTCCGAATCCGGCACTGCTATCGGAAAATGCAGGACAGAATATGGGTACCCCCGATTCATAAGCAACCTGGATAAGGCTGTCCTTTTTAACAGAATTTTTAATAAGGTATTTACCCAGTTCATTAATGAATTCACGCGATGAGTATGGACGGGGTTCAATGGAATCAGCTACTTTTTTAATAGTCATATCACATGCCTGAAGTTGCTCTTCATCGATAAATGTATCGTAAATACGATCGATGAGTAATTTCCGCAATTGCGTATCGGGAATGTCGGTTCTGCCTATATAGTGTTTGAATCCTAAGGCTTCGAAAAAGTCCATATCGATAATAGAGGCACCTGTGGCTACAACAACATCTACCATTTTATTCCGGACCATTTCGACATAAACTTGCATACATCCTCCTGCACTGGTGCTGCCTGCCAGCGTGAGAATGTTGGTACATTTCTTCTCCCTGATCATTTTCATTAGTATATCGGCAGCATTTGCCGTATTGCGCGAAGTAAACGACATATTGCGCATAGCATTGATAATGGGCGTGGAATCAAATGATCGGATATCGATATGTTCTACGGTATTTTTTAATAAATCGGCTTTCTTCATGATAGAATGTGATTTTAAGCTGTAAAATTGCATAAAAAAACACCACTTCCTTAAATGCAATTGAAATATTGCACTTCAGGGAAGTGGATAATATAATGATTGAATTCAGATGTGCCTTTTAAACATCTGAATCTAATGGAATTCTAAAATATCATTGAATTATGGGGTAGAAATAATTGGTAAAGCATAAAGCAACGAGAGCTGTACCATATTTCTTCTGTGGAATAAAACTTTCTTTCAGAAGGGTTATTTTACCCAGAGAATAGTCTTCTTCGAATCCATTGTAATAGAGTTCATCAAGACTAGCCCGCAGCATCTCTTCCAATACAGATGTATTATAGTTTCCGTTATGTTCACAAACTAATCCACCGTATTGTTCACCCGTCATTTTATTGTGCAACCAGCCATAAATAATACCTGCCGACACTTTTTCACCTGCATTGCCATGAGCAACTGCCATAATGGTTTCCATTACAGAGCCGTGCACGTAATCTTCAGGTTGTTCTATCAGATTGGCAATCGCGGGGAGTATCGAGGAATAGGTCATGATATTGGCCTTTTCGATACCTGCGTTTTTTAGGGCGAGATGATAAGAACCTGCGTGAATTGTTATATCACTTTCTCCGGTTCCTTTAGTAATAAAGTAGTCTTTAGGGATTCGACTACCAATAACCAGACCCTGGTGGGGGTTATTTACCTCGCGAGAACGATCGTAAAGCAAATTACTAACAGACAATTTATTCATTTCAATATAGCTACATAGATTAGTTAATTTTATTTATTTAAAAGGCGGACAAAAATAAAATATTTTTTTTTTTAAAAGCCTAAAATAATTGACAAATTCAAAATATTTAAAAAACCTCATCGCTGTGTACGAAAAATTAGTACTGTATGTTTCTGGTTATGAAACATTTATTTGATAAAAAGTACTTATTGCGCAGCAGATTTTTTTTAGTATTCGAGCAGTATATTGTTGAATTTTTGATGCCGGCATTTTCATTAACTTCATCTGTATTCCTAAAGCTATTTCACCGGATTTTAACCCAATTATAATCGGTTGATCGGGAGAATAAGTATACAGAGAAATTTTAGTTATTTTTGTTGCTGCTGGACGAATTGTAATTATTATGTTAATCATATTTCAGGAATGAAAATTTCATATAACTGGCTTAAAGATTTTATTTCTATTGATTCTGAACCCGAAAAACTGGGTGCCATACTTACAGATATCGGTCTTGAAGTTGAGGGTATTGAGGAATATACAGAGGTAAGGGGGGGTATGCAGGGCTTAGTGATCGGCGAAGTATTATCCTGTTCTAAACATTCGAATGCTGATAAACTTAGCCTGACAACTGTTGATATAGGCAATGAAAAACCTTTAAATATCATATGTGGTGCCCCTAATGTGAAAGCAGGACAAAAAGTTGTTGTCGCTACAACAGGTACCGAAATAAAATCGGGCGATAATTCTTTCACCATACAAAAAACCAAAATCCGAGGAGAAGTTTCTGAAGGCATGATATGTGCAGAGGATGAAATTGGAATCGGAACCAATCATGCGGGTATCATGGTTCTCGATCCAAAAGCTCTTCCAGGTACGCAGGCTTCGGACTATTTTCAGATTTGCAAGGATACTGTTTTTGAAATAGGTTTAACTCCTAACCGGATCGATGCGGCATCGCATTTTGGCACAGCCCGCGATATTGCAGCCCTTTTCTCCTTACAAAAAACCAGTGAGCTTAAGAAACCCTTTTTGGTCGATTTAAAGCAGGATAATGATAAACTGAAGGTTGATGTGGAGATTGAAGATACAGTAGGTTGCAGAAGGTTTACAGGAGTCACGATAACCGAGATCAATATTGCTCCTTCACCCAAATGGTTGCAAAACAGGCTTCGCGCTATTGGATTGATCCCGATAAACAATGTTGTTGATATTACCAACTATGTTTTGCACGAGCTTGGACAACCCCTGCATGCCTATGATGCTGACAGACTTTATGATAATAAAATAATTGTTAAGCGATTACCTGAAGGGACAAAATTTATTACCCTCGATGAAGAGGAAAGGTCTCTTTCCAATCAGGATGTTATGGTTTGCGACGGCAAAGCACCTGTATGTATAGCCGGCGTGTTTGGCGGATTAGATTCCGGTATAACAGAAAATACAAAAAACATCTTTCTGGAAAGTGCTTATTTCGATCCTGTTTCTGTTCGGAGAACAGCCCGGAGACATGGACTTAGCACGGATTCATCCTTTCGTTTTGAACGAGGTGTCGATCCGCAAAATACACTTATCGCACTAAAACGTGCAGCATTGCTGATCAGGGATATTTCCGGAGGGAAAATCAGTTCGGAAATGATAGATGTGCATCCAAATCCAATTGAACCATGGAAGATAGATATGCTATACAGCCACATCGACCGGTTGATCGGGAAGAAATTAGAAAGAGTACTGATTAAATCGATATTAAAAACTCTTGATATACTGGTAGTAAATGAGGCAGGTGACAAGCTCAAAGTGCAAATTCCTCCCTATCGTATTGATGTGACCAGAGAAGCCGATGTTATTGAAGAAATACTTAGGATCTATGGTTATAATAACGTCGAATTTTCTAATAAACTAAATATTAGTGTATCTCCTGTTATCAAGCCCGATAATGAGATGTGGGTAAATAATGTAAGTGAGTACCTGACTCACTCGGGTTTTACGGAAATAATGTCCAATTCGCTTACAAAAAAGGATTACTATAAGCATCTGAAAACCCTGCCCATTGAGAAACTGGTTCCTGTCCTGAATCCTCTCAGCGCCGATTTGGAGGTTATGCGCCAAACACTATTATTTGGTGGACTGGAAGCTATTGCGAGAAATATAAACCATAAAAATCCTAATTTACGCTTGTATGAGTTTGGACGGGTATACTCGCTCCGGGATCAGGATTTATCTACACTCAAGAATTTTATTGAACAACCTGTCTTTGGTTTATTTCTTACCGGTGACAAAGAAGAACAATCGTGGGCTTTAAAGGAAGAAGCAACAAGTTTTTACCAGTTAAAGGCTTATTTCACTAACATACTGAAACTACTGAGTATTGATATCAGTCAATTTACTCTGCAGGGGCTTGATTTGGAACAAGACATATTTTCGGGGGGTCTTGAATACACTTTTAATAGGAAAACTCTCATCCGGACCGGATTGGTTAACGCCGACATTTTGGAATCTTTTGAAATTGAGCAGGAAGTATTTTTTGCTGAAATGTACTGGGATGATTTATTGAAACTATTACAAAGTGAAAAAACATTTAAAGAACTTCCAAAATTTCCCGAAGTGCGTCGCGATTTGGCACTATTACTTGATGAACACATACAATACAGCCAGATAGAAAAATTGGCTTTTGAATTGGGGGATAAGCTTTTGAAGCGAATAGGCATGTTTGATTATTACAAAGGGAAGAATATTCCTGACGGGAAAAAATCATATGCAGTGAGCTTTTTCTTACAAGATTTGAATAAAACCCTAACCGATAAAGAAATTGACCGTATAATGAAGAAAATTACCAAATCTTTGATCACTCAATTGAATGCAGAATTACGCTAAATTTCAAAAATATGCCCAGGCTCATTCTTCAACAAGGTGATATAACTCTACTAAAAATTGATGCAATTGTAAATGCAGCTAATTCAACTCTATTAGGAGGAGGGGGAGTAGATGGTGCTATTCATCGGTCGGCAGGCCCAGGTTTGCTTTCCGAATGTAAAACCCTTGGTGGATGTCCGGTGGGTGAAGCAAAAATTACCAGCGGGTATAATTTACTTGCTAAATTTGTAATTCATACTGTTGGTCCGGTATGGCATGGTGGTAAGGATAACGAGCAAAAGCTGTTAGCGAGCTGTTATTATAATTGCCTGGCGATTGCTGAAAATTTGAAATTACTCAGTATAGCATTTCCCAACATAAGTACCGGAGTTTATATGTTTCCTAAACAGTTGGCAGCCGAAGTAGCCCTGGCTGAGGTAAAAAGTTTCATTAAACAATCAGAACATATCGAAGAAATAATCTTTGTAGCTTTCGATGATGAAAATTTTGATATTTATTCAAAACTCCTGAAAACCTGATTATCCGGGATTTTTTAAACTATCTCAAAAATTTGTTACTGTTTAAATGAGAATAACATGAGACAACTTTTGATAGTGATTTTAGTGTTAGTCTCTTTTAATTTGAGTTTTTCACAATGCTTTGAAGGAAATTTTGCTTTTAATGCGGGGGAAGTGATAGGATATGAAGTTTATTATAACTGGGGCTTTATCTGGCTAAACGCCGGTTATGTTGATTTCAGCGTTAAATCAGGGAAATATAACAACAGAGATATTTATTATCTCAGTGGTACCGGGACTACTTATAAATCGTACGACTGGATTTTTAAAGTGCGTGATCACTATCAAAGCTATCTCGATAAAGAAACGCTTCGTCCCTTATGGTTTCATCGGGAGAACTATGAGGGAGGGTTTGAGACAGACAATAAATATATTTTCAATCAACGGGATAACCTTGTATATTCTTTTACACAAAATTCCGAACGACCTTTTCAAAAAGATACGCTTAAAATTCCACCTTGTACTTTCGATTTACTCTCCATGATATATTATACAAGGAACATCGATTTTTCGAATCTTCAGGTAGGGGATTCGGTTCCTATTATATCCATTATCGATAATGAAATATATAATCTGTATATCCGATTCCTGGGGAGAGAGACTATCGAGGCGAAAAGTGGTGAGAAGTATCGTTGTATTAAATTCTCGGCTTTGCTGGTGGAAGGGACTATTTTTAAAGGAGGGGAAGATTTGTTGGTTTGGGTAAGCGATGATAGGAACAGAATTCCCATTTTAGTTGATGCCAAAATACTTGTCGGTTCGGTAAAGGCATATGTTAATACTATGCAGGGTGTTAGAAATCCTGTGAAGTCGTTGGTTAAATGAATATTTTTCAAGTACTTTTATTAAATCATATACTTAATTTATGATTCGTTTGAAATACCTACTATTAATTCCTGTTTGTATAAGCATGAGTATTTCGTCTCAACCTGATGAATACTTATATGGCGAGATCAGGGAACACAAAGCTTCTGTTAGTGCGGTTGATTTTAGTCCCGACGGTAAATTTATAGTCAGCGGAGGGGATGATAAATTGCTCCTTATTGCTGACCCAATTACCCTACAAACTATATATAAATATTCCGATAATTATTTTCCACCCAAGGCTATTGAAGTGACCCAGGTAAACCAGATTTTTTTAAGTTCTGGCCCCGATATTAAACTAGTCGATCTGAATAACCAGACTCTTGCCGTATATAAGGGGAATTCAACCCATATCTGGTCGATTGATTATGCTCCTGAAAGAAATAAAATTGTTGCAGGCTCCTACGATTATAGAATTAAAGTTTGGGATGTAGCTTCACAGCAGATCGATATTACCCTGGAGGGACACGAGAAAAGTACTTTGCCGGTAGCATTTAGTCCAGACGAAAAATATTTGGTAAGCGGATCACTCGATCGAACTGTGAGAGTTTGGAATGCCAAAACCGGTGAATTGATGAAAACCCTGGAGATTCATACTGACAATATTTATGATGTAGAGTTTCATCCTTCGGGAAAGTATTTTGCATCGGCCTCGCGTGATAAAACAATACGATTATGGGATTTTGAAACAGACAAGGTACTTAGAACATACACCGGCCATGATATGGGAGTGATGGATATTGAATTTCTTCCAGATGGAAATCATATAGTCAGTGCTTCTTTCGATGGTTCCATCCGGTTGTGGCAAACAAAAACCGGTAAAATGGTGTATACCTTTACCGGCCATGAGGGTGCTGTTAATACATTAGCGATTTCACGCGATGGCGAATTCATGGCAAGCGGAGGAGCTGATTCGAAGGTAATGATATGGATGCTATCGAAGAAAATTTTTGTGGAATATGCTTTCTATAATGAATTTGAGGCTGAGAAAAGTCAATCATCATTGTTTGATCCGAAAAGGAGAAATGAGAAAAATCCGGAATATGATGAACGGATGCTTAGGGCCAATGAAATAGAAAAGCAAATTATTGAAAAGTACTATCAGAAATATCTTGAATCTTTACGAAATCAAGTGATGTAATAATCTATTATGAAACGACTAAAACGTATAGGTCTTGTAGCCCATGATAATCGAAAGAAGGACCTGGTGGAATGGGTTGAGTGGAATTGGGAGGAATTGATGAATCATAAACTGGTTTGTACCGGTACCACCGGTAAATTAGTAGAGCAAACGCTTTTGAACAAAATGTCGGATGATGGGCGTGAAGTCATTGCATTGGAAATCGTCAAGCTCAAATCGGGGCCTCTGGGTGGCGATCTGCAGTTAGGAGCTATGATAGCTGAAGGAAAAATAGATATGCTTATTTTTTTATGGGATCCCATGCAACCCCAGCCGCACGATGTTGATGTCAAAGCCTTGCTACGAATAGCCGTCCTTTACAATGTTCCTACAGCTAACAATCGATCAACGGCCGATTTTCTTATTTCCTCGGACTTAATAAAATCAGAATATCATCCGGTACTTAAGGATTATTCCTCCTATCTGAAAAGAGAACTTTAATTGGATCTTAATTAATATCCCGGCAGGTTAAGCTAACCTGCCAGGATTATTTTATTATCTATATTTTCCGGATTTCTTTGATATTGTCCTGCAAGTCATGGTCGATAAGCTTATTCTGCGGATCGATAACACCTTTCAAAGGTTTTTGATCGAGTGTTATTGAATATCCAACGTGTATGGAATCGACATAACTCAGAAAATCGACCGAAGTTGGATAGGGAGATTTATTAACGGAATAATAGGCATTGAAATTTTTGATTTATCTATTGTGACTCTAAGGCATAATCTTCCCTAGTAATTTTTATTTCAATTTGGCCAGTGCTTTTTTTAATCGTTTCATAGCTTCGATAATATTATTATCGGAAGTGGCAAAAGAAATCCTGAAGCAAGTGGGTTCGCCAAAAGCTTCACCCGGAACTGTGCCAATATGTCCCTCTTCCAGTAGGTAAAGACAAAAATCATTTGAGGATTCTATTTTTCTCTTACCAAACGATTTACCGAAATAAGAATCAATTTTAGGGAATACGTAGAATGCGCCGTCAGGCTCCACTACTTCCAGTCCAGGGATGTCTTTTAACAACTGCATGATCAGGTCTTTTCTTCTCTTAAAAGCCGTCAGCATTTCACTAACACAGGATTGATCGCTGTTCAATGCTGTAATAGCAGCCATTTGTGCATTGGTAGTGGGCCCGGTAATTAACTGCCCCTGTAACTTAATACATGCTTTAGCAAGCCAGAGTGGCGATGCCGAATAACCAATCCGCCAGCCTGTCATAGCATAAGCCTTTGATACACCATTAACTATTATCACACGGTTTTTGATTGATTGGAACTGACCCATTGATTCATGCCTGCCTATGAAATTAATGTGTTCATAGATCTCATCGGTAATCACAAATAGTTGGGGATGATTTTCAATGATGCTGGCAATGGCAGCCAGCTCGTCTTTTGAGTAAACACTTCCGGTAGGATTCGATGGAGAACAGAGAAGCAAGGCTTTTGTCTTTGGCGTAATAGCTTTCTCAATCTGTTCGGGAGTTATCTTGAATTTATTTTTAATATCGCCATGAATGATAATATTTTTCCCTTCGGCCAGTTTAACCTGTTCGACATAAGTGACCCAATAGGGCGAAGGCACAATAACTTCGTCGTCCTTATTTATGAGGCAGAGAATAATATTTACCAAGGCATTTTTAGCTCCCACGGATACAACTATCTGATCAGGTGCATAATCGAGGTTATTTTCGCGTTTAAGTTTATCGGAAATTGCTTTACGCAATTCGGGAAATCCCGGGGCGGGAGGATAAAACGAGATATTATTATCGATGGCCTGTTTGCCGGCGTATTTTATATGGTCGGGAGTAGGAAAATCAGGTTCTCCGACACTCAGATTAATAACATCAACCCCTTTGGCTTTCAGGTCTCGTGTAGCCTGGTTCATAGCCATAGTAGCCGAAGGCGATAAATTGGCGATTCGTGATGATACTTGTCCCATCCTTGAAATTTTCTTAATTAAATTATTTATGCGTCAATTTTTACAAAGGTATTATATTTTCAGCGTATCCCTAAGGGATGGTTCCTGTTTGTAAAAAACAAAAAGCTGTGTAATAAACACAGCTTTTTTAATCATGTAACTCGTATATATTTAACAGAGTTTAGATAAGTTCAATACTTCGCTTTACGAATTTTGAGAGATCCTCACCTTTAAGCATACCATTTGCCAACAAGGCAAGATCGACAATTTGTTTTACCAGTTTATTACTATTGCCAAATTTCTTCAAGGCTTTTTCTTTTTTATCTTCAAGATCCTTTATTTTTTTAGATAATTCTTCAACGCGATCTTTATCTTCCTGCTGGATCTCTTCTTCCTTTTTATCTTTGTTGGCCTTTTCAAGCTCAGCTTTATTATCGCTTAGAGGTTTTATCTTCTCATCGAGTTTAACAATTTCGCCTGCTAGTTTTTTATCCAGATCTTCATTAATCCTTAACACCAGAGGATGATTGGAATTAACAACTAGTGTA
>CAZMVE010000011.1:19702-35910 GCA_964569585.1 uncultured Bacteroidales bacterium
GAATCTGTAAATTTTTGCTCGAGATGGTTCAGAAAATGTGTATCGAGCTGACCATCCATAACAAGCACATCATAACCTTTTGCCTTCGCTGCATCGATAAAACTATATTGCTCTTCTAAATTTGTAGCGTACAGATAGACAAGTTTTTTATTTTTATCTGTCTGGTTATCCTTGATTAAAGTCTTATACTCATCAAATGTGAAATATTTACCATCGGTATTTTTTAGCAGGGCAAATTTCTCTGCTTTTTCATAGAATTTCTCTTCGCTTATCATTCCGTATTCTATGAAAAGTTTCAGATTGTCCCACTTATCTTCGAATTGTTTCCGGTCATTTTTGAAGATATCACTGAGCCTGTCGGCTACTTTCTTGGTAATATGACTGGATATTTTTTTTACATTCGAATCACTCTGCAGGAAACTTCGCGAAACATTCAACGGAATATCGGGCGAATCGATAACACCATGCAGCAGGGTTAAAAATTCAGGTACAATACCTTCTACCGAATCGGTAACAAAAACCTGATTACAATACAACTGAATCTTATTCTTCTGTATTTCTATATTATTCTTAATACGAGGAAAATACAGAATACCGGTCAGATTGAAAGGATAATCGACATTGAGGTGTATATTGAATAAAGGTTCTTCTCCGATAGGATATAAATCGCGATAGAATTTATTGTAATCTTCGTCTTTTAGATCGGCCGGTTTTTGAGCCCAGAGGGGGTTAGTATCATTAATTATCTTATCCTTATCGAGTTCTTTTTCTTTTCCGTCTTTCCATTCCTTTTCTTTTCCAAAACCAATTTCTACCGGGAGGAAACGACAATATTTTTTAAGCAGTTCATTGATTTTATTTTCTTCCAGAAAATCTTTCGACTCTTTATCGAGATAGAGTATTATATCTGTGCCTTTCGTTTCTCTGGTTGCCTCTTCGATAGTATATTCAGGAGTTCCATTGCAGGTCCACTTAATGGCTTTAGACTTTTTTTTGTAGGATTGAGTTATAATTTCAACCTTATTGGAAACCATAAATGAACTATAAAATCCCAATCCAAAATGCCCGATAATGGCATTAGCCTGATTCTTGTATTTTTCCAGAAAGTCTTCAGCACTCGATAATGCTATCTCGTTAATATACTTATCAATTTCTTCTTCAGTCATACCAATTCCCTGATCGGATACTGTTAGAGTTCCTTTCTTTTTATCAGCTTTTACCCGAATTGTTAAATCGCCAAGTTCACCTTTGAAATCGCCGATATTAGCAAGGGTCTTAAGTTTCTGAGAAGCATCGACGGCATTTGATATCAATTCTCTCAGGAATATCTCATGATCGGAATAAAGAAATTTTTTAATGATGGGAAAAATGTTCTCACTGGTTACTCCAATTTTTCCTGTTTGCATAGTTATTCAGTTTATGTTCGACATGTTATGTTTAGGCCGTTCACAAAGCTTATGCCAGCCTGAAACTTCTGTCAAATAGTCATGGATATTAAAATTTTCTGATACGGATACTGAAAAAATATCAGTTTGTAACATCAATATTTGAATAATGTACCCACATACCTTTCTCCCATTTCAGGCCATCGTAAGTAAAATCAGGGCCATAGAATTCATACTGACCTGTCATTGAGGGTCTTGAAGGCGAGAGATGATCGAACACGATCATTTTTATACCTTCGTTATACTGCAAACTCATAATGGCTTTCTCATTGTACTCGAATACAATCCTGTCAACAATATGGTCTTCGTATTGTATCAACTTTTCGCAGAAGTACAGTTCATCAAATTCATCTATTGAAATTACATCGATCAGTTTTTTATTTGACAGGGGAGTGTTCAGATCATAACCTAGTAAAGTATAATATTTTTGACCGGTATGCTTATTCTCAATGGTTTTATAATATAACGAACCATTCCAGACTTTTTGGGGATTTAGCTTGTTAAGACTATCCAGGCTGTTTAATGGAATTACTATGTATTTATTCTTGAGTGTAGAATAAAATTGTATTATGCCATAATACAAATTTTCAGAAATTCCAGTTGCTATATTCCATGTAAATATTCTTAACCGGTGATCGGGGGAGTATATTTTACCAATATTTTCGAGAGTTTCAAAAGGATAATCGAAAGAGCCTTCGACATTCAGGCACGCTGCAAAATTTTTATAAAAATCTTCGGAAGCTTCTTGACTTATATCAGCTGGAGTTTCCATAATATGTAAATAGTTTTTTAAAAGTTGATTCTCCAACAATAACAATGAATAGGTATCCTGAGAAAAAACGAGACTAATGCTGATATAAAAAATTATTGCCGATGCTATAAGAGTTCGGAAACCTGAATGCATATTTTTAAAAGAATTGGATTCTGACAAGAATAACCCGCGAAAGGATATATTATTTTATAATCAGATTGATATCGCCCATTAATTTATCTTTATATGACTTACCTATAGGAATGGTTTTCATGCCATCCTTAGTTTTTATCATAATGGCGTTATCCTCGATAAAATTAATACAACTGATATTAACAATAAATGATCGGTGTACTCTTGTAAATATACCTGACGGAAGCTTGCTCTCAATAGCTTTCATAGTAAAATGAATTGTGTACCGATCTTCAAATGTATTGAAAATAACATAGTTTTCAAGTGCCTCAACCCAAAGAATATCTTTATACTTTAACCGGACGAGTGCAGAATTCTTTTTAATGAATATTTCATCTTCTTTCGGATCAACTTTATTCTTAAAGCGGACGCCGGCTTTATTAACCGCTTTAAAAAATCTGCTGTAATTAACTGGTTTTAAGAGATAATCGGTTACATCGTAATTGAAAGCTTCCAGAGCATATTTTTCTTTTGAAGAAACAATTATTATCTGGGGTGGATTCTGGAGCGTTTCAAGGAAATCGATTCCACTCATTTCTGGCATTTCTATGTCGAGGAAGATGAGGTCAATGTCTTCGCCCATATTAAATGCATTGATAGCGTCAACGGCATTCTCATAAGAACTTACCAGATTGAGTTGATCTGTTCTACTAACAAACTCTTCAATTACCCGGCGTGACATTTGATCATCATCAATTATTATACAATTCATGGTGTGATTGGTTTGTCAATAAATTTTTAACATTCGTCAAGATTATGGCCAAATATATAAAAAAAACGGATACAGATTGACAATGAAATTCTCACTTAGATTTAATGATTTGATTATTAATTTGGTTGCTAATAAATTCCTTTTCGATCAAATCTGAGTTCCGAATGGATCGCTTTAACCAGGTTCTTTTAACTTCTATCTTCTCCTCTTCTGTTAATTGCCATTCAATTACTGATGCCCGCATTTTCTCGGTTAAAGTATGCAGAATAAGGGCTGCCGAGACAGAAATATTATAACTTTCTGTAAAACCATACATTGGGATTTTAAGAAATTCATCGGCATTTTGAAGTATATTGTCAGTAAGCCCTTGAAGTTCAGTACCAAAGAATAGAGCAACTTTACCGGGCAATATATCAAAATTCTTTAATTCAGTATCATCCTGATGAGGAGTTGTAGCCACAATTCTATATCCCTTTTTTCTTAGGTCATCTATGGCTTTTAATGAGTTGTTTTTGGATTTATTGTATTTTTTTAAGCTTAGCCATTTATCTGAACCAATAGTAACTTCAGGATTTACGCTGTATTTATTTTTGTTCTCAACTATATAAACATCCTGAATACCGAAACAATCGCACGTACGCAGTACAGCGCTGGCATTATGTGATTGGTAGATATCCTCGAGAGCTACTGTAATATATCGTGTCCGGTATTCGATAATATGATCGAATAACTCTTTTCTGTTGTCAGAAATAAAATTTTCAAGGTAGGCTATTAATGAATCTGCCATAAGTCAAAAAAAAAGGGAGCAATAATTGCTCCCCGGATTAATTCGTTTTATCTTACTTGACTTTGCCTGCTAATTCGCTGCCAGCTTTAAATTTAACCACTTTTTTTGCAGGGATAGTAATTTCCTTACCAGTTTGAGGATTTCTACCTGTGCGTTTGCTTCTTTGAGAAACAGAAAAGGAACCGAATCCAACGAGTGCTACTCGACCGCCCTTTTTTAAAGCTTGGGTTGTAGCATCAACGAAAGCATCAAGTGCTCTCTTTGCATCAGCTTTGGTAAGACCAGCACCGCTAGCAATTGCATCAATTAATTCTGCTTTGTTCATGATAAAAAAAATTTAGGGTTAGTAAATATTTCATAGCCATTAAAACGTATACAAATATAGACTATTTGTTAAGCTATGCAAATTTAAGGATTAAAAAAATCCAATGTTTATCAATAATACAGCGCTTTTTTAATATGATGGTATAAATTATATACCTGTGTATTGATGGTTATATAATTACAGATAAGGAACTTAAGCTTAAGTAATTTAATTTCAACATTTTATATACGAAGTCAGAAAAATGGTTTTTCTTCAATCTTTACCAGGTTTTAAATCAGTGTGTTTTCATTTTTTTAAAAGGCTGCCTCGGTCGAATTCACCTTCAGTCTCATGTATAACAAAAGGCTGGCAATATGCTAACCTATGATAACTTGCGGATTTATCCGCCGTAGCTGATCGAGATATAACAAAACATAATCAGATGATTGTATAGTATAAAATCAAAACTAGCCTTCGTTCTTTTAATTGGAACTTCGACAGGCGAAGGCGGAGAGCAAGAAATTGTTCACCCGTGCGGGACGGGATCACGAGGGCTTCGCCGTTCGAACCCGCCTTCGCTCTCATGCATAAAAAAAGGCTAGCAATATGCCAACCCTAGATCATATCGCGGAGAGCGAGGGATTCGAACCCCCGGTCCCACATAAGCAGGACAGCAGATTTCGAGTCTGCCCCGTTCGACCACTCCGGCAGCTCTCCTTATGAATATTGCAAAGATATATATTTTGTATTATCTGAAGAATTTCAATTTGGATATTCATAGGGCTATTCAGATATACTATAACCAATCGTTGCGGTATTTATCTGCCATAACTGGTCGAGATCTGATAAAGCATAATCAGAGGAGTCTCAAGTGTAAAAGCAAGAATAGCCTTTGATTCTTTTCTTTAATTTGAACTTCGGCCAGCGAAGGCGGAGAGAGGGATTGTTCACCCGTCCGGGACGGGATCACGAGGGCTTCGCCGTTCGAACCCACACTCGTGCGCGTACAAAAAAAAGGCTGGCTATATGCCAACCCTAGATCACTTGCGGAGAGAGAGGGATTGTTCACTCGTCCGGGACGGGATCACGAGGGCTTCGCCGTTCGAACCCGCTTTCGCACTCATGCATAAAAAAAAGGCTGACAATATGCCAACCTTAGATCACTTGCGGAGAGAGAGGGATTCGAACCCCCGGTACCTTGCGGTACAACGGTTTTCAAGACCGCCGCATTAGACCACTCTGCCATCCCTCCGGGCGCGAAAATATGATTTTTTTCAATATAACTGGTATAATTTTTTAAAAAAGGAAGTGTCGAAATGCTAAGTAATACGGAGTTAATTAAATTTGCCGGACCTACCGAAACTGGTTGTCATGTAACTTCTTAAATTCACCGTTAAGCTCCAGCAATTGCTTATAGGCTCCCTGTTCAATAATTTCTCCGTTGTGTAGAACAAATATCCAGTCCACATTTCGAATAGTAGATAAACGATGTGCAATAACCAAGCTGGTGCGGTGTTTCATGAGGTTATCGATTGCTTGTTGAACCAGGCGTTCCGATTCGGTATCGAGGGCTGATGTAGCTTCATCGAGAATAAGTATGGGAGGATTTTTAAGTATGGCCCTGGCAATACTTATTCGTTGACGTTGTCCGCCAGATAATTTGCTACCACGATCGCCGATTCCGGTTTGGTACCCATTTTCTGCTGCAAGAATAAATTCATGGGCATTGGCGATCTTTGCAGCCTTGGTTACTTCTTCTTCCGAAGCATTATCGCTTGCAAAAGCAATGTTATTATATAGGGTATCGTTGAAGAGGATGGGCTCCTGGTTTACTATACCAAAGAGACTTCGTAAATCGCTGAGTTTATGTTTCCGTATATCAGTTCCATCAATAATAATACTTCCTTTTTCAATATCATAAAAGCGGGGTATCATGTCGACAAGAGTCGATTTTCCTGAACCTGACTGACCCACCAGAGCTATTGTCTGGCCTTTCTTGATACTTAAATTAATATTCTTCAACACATACTCGTCACCATAACGGAACCAAACGTTACGGAATTCGATGGCTTCATTAAGTGCATGAATCGGCTTTGGATCGGGCTTGTTTACAATAGGATTCTTTGTGAATAATATCTTGTCGATACGTTCCATAGAGGCCAATCCTTTCTGGATATTATAAAAGGCCGAAGAAAAAGCTTTTGTTGGCTGAATAATGGAGTAGAAGAAAATAATATAGGCAATGAACATTGAAGGTTTCAACATGGCTACGTTTGCCGATAATATCAGGCTACCTCCATATACCATAACTGAAACGATAACCATGGTTCCCAGAAATTCACTTAGGGGTCCGGCCAGTTGATGCCGGCTCATAACCTTATTCTGAATTTTTCTGTAATCTTCATTTTGCTTTTGCTGAACAAGCCTCATTTTATTTTCGGCATTGAAAGCCTTAACAATTCTCAGACCTCCTAAAGTTTCTTCGATAGTCGAGAGAATTACCCCCATTTTAGTCTGTGCCTTAAATGATGCCTGCCGTAATTTTTTACCAATAATTCCAATTAATGCACCAGCAAGCGGAAAGAGAATGAATACGAAAATGGTAAGTTGCCAGCTCATAAAAATCATTGCAACAACGGTAATGATGATTATTATCGGATTTTTAAAAAACATATCCAGCGATGTCATGATCGAACTTTCAACTTCGGTTACATCGCCGGTTATTCTTGCAATGATATCGCCCTTTCGCTCTTCAGTAAAGAATCCGATAGGAAGATCAACTACTTTGCGGTAAAGGATGTTACGGATATCGCGAACGACAAAATTCCGGATGAACACCATTGTCAGACTTGCAAGATAATGGAACCCGGTTTTGAAGAGTACCATCAGTGTGAAGAACAGCCCGATAAACGCAAGCGTTTTAAGAGTTCCGTGATGAGCCGATAATTCCTGTACAAAGGCGTAAAGATTGTTAACCAGTGCATCGCGGAGGTTACCCATATCGGAAAACGAAAAATGGATGCCGCGCATGTGATAGGCAGCTGATTTGGTTCCAAATAGAATTTCAAGAAGAGGTATGATGGTAATAAATGAGAACAAGCCAAAGATGGTTCCAAGCAGGTTAAAAACTATGTTAAAACCGATAAATTTCTTGTAGGGAGGTAGAAATCGGCGGAATAATTTGAAAGCGTCTTTCATGTTCAGATCCCTGTATAGTTCGATGGAGTGATGGCTCTAAGTTCTTTTTTCACTTCATCGCTCACTGATAACGAATCGATGAATGCCGATATTTTTTCACGTGTAATTTTTTTATGGGTCCGTGTCAAATCTAGCAAGGTCTCATAAGGATTGGGATAACCCTCGCGGCGCAATATAGTTTGGATGCCTTCTGCAACCACACCCCAGTTTTCTTCCAGGTCGGCATTAATTTTATCCGGGTTCAGAATAAGTTTTCCGAGCCCTTTTACAATGGATTTAATGGCGATTAAAGTATGTGCCAGCGGTACTCCAATATTCCGTAAAACAGTAGAATCGGTCAGATCGCGCTGAAGTCGTGAAATAGGAAGTTTTTCTGCAAGATGTCCGAAAAGGGCATTGCCCACTCCCAGGTTGCCTTCGGCATTTTCAAAATCGATAGGATTTATTTTGTGTGGCATAGTCGACGACCCAATTTCACCTTCTTTGATCTTTTGTTTGAAATAATCCATCGATATATAGGTCCAGATATCTCTGCACAGATCGATAAGAATGGTATTGATCCGACTGATGGCCTGAAATGAAGCAGCCAGGTTATCGTAATGTTCAATTTGTGTTGTTGTTTGCTGTCTTTTAAGTCCAAGAATTTGATTGACGAATGCATTGGCAAATTCGATCCAATCGATCTCGGGATAAGCCACATGATGCGCATTAAAATTCCCTGTGGCACTGCCAAATTTTGCCGATACCGGTAATTGCTTCAGTTGAGCAGTTTGCGAGTGCAATCGTTCAACAAATACCCTAATTTCCTTACCCAGACGGGTAGGCGATGCCGGCTGACCATGTGTATGGGCCAGCATGGAAACCTCATCCCATTCAAGGCTCATACTAATAAGGATATCAAGCAATTGTTGGAGTAGCGGGAAATAAACTTTTGTAAGCGATTCCTTATAGGATAGGGGGATGGCAGTATTATTTATGTCTTGTGAGGTGAGGCCAAAATGTATATATTCTTTATATTTCCTGAGATTTAATTTATCGAATTTATTCTTTAGAAAGTATTCAACAGCCTTTACATCATGATTGGTAGTTTTCTCAATTTTTTTTATTTCAGCAGCTTCCTTTTCAGTGAAGTTTCGATAGATATCCCGAAGAGATTCGTAATATTCTTTATCAATTCCTTCAAGCTGTGGTATATTATAACGGCTCAGGGCAATGAAATATTCAATTTCAATTCTAATCCTGTATTTTATCAGCCCATATTCAGACAAATAGGCAGCCAGCTCTTTCACTTTTTCTCTATAACGACCATCAATCGGTGAAATGGCTGTTAATGTATTTAATTCCATACAATCTTATTTAAAACTCAAAGTTAGAAAAAAATAAGAGAGACTCATTTTCATAGTAGCAATATTAGGACGAATATCGGGCAATGTGCAAGTGAAATAAAAAGTTTTATTTGTGAATTTCTCCGCATTCTTTAATTTCGCTCCCAATCAATACAGAAGAATATGAAATCTAAAGGGAATATAAAAATCTGGAAGCTTTTAGTATTATTATTGTGTATCCAGATTCTGGGAGGATCAAAAATCGCTAACGATTCAATTCAGGAATCTGTGCCGGTTGACACCGTTAACGGAGAGATTGTTAATACAGGTGCAGGTCTGGTTTATATTTTTGAGATCAGAAAAGAGATTGCTAAACCTGCCTGGCGTATAACACAGGAAGCATTTGATGAAGCTCAGGCACTTGGAGCCGATTACATTTTAATTCATATCAATACTTACGGAGGCATGGTAAATATTGCCGATTCCATACGAACACGGATTCTGAATTCTTCTATACCGGTATTGGTTTTTGTCGATAACCAGGCTATTTCGGCCGGGGCACTTATCTGTATTGCAGCCGATAGTATTTATATGCGACCCGGAGGCAGTATAGGAGCAGCTACAGTTGTCGACCAATCGGGAGAGGTTGTTCCCGATAAATACCAATCATTTATGCGATCGACAATGAGGGCAACTGCCGAGGCGCATGGCAAGGATACGATAATAAAGGGTGATGATACTACCTATGTATGGCATCGCGATCCGCATATTGCCGAAGCCATGGTAGATCCACGACTAGTAGTTGAAGGAGTGGTTGATTCGGGGAAAGTACTAACGCTAACTGTTGAAGAAGCAATTCAGGTAGGATATTGTGAGGGGAAAGCAAATAGTATTGGCGAAGTGCTTGATAAAGCAGGGCTTTCGGAATATAAAGTAGAAAAATATCATCTGAAAAGTATTGATTCCATTATTCTGTTTCTGTTAAGTCCTGTTGTTCAAAGTTTACTTATTTTACTCATTATTGGAGGTATCTATTTTGAACTTCAGACACCAGGTATTGGATTTCCTCTGGGCATTGCAGTTATTGCAGCATTACTGTATTTTGCTCCACTCTATATCGAAGGACTGGCACAGAACTGGGAAATACTGGCCTTTGTGGCAGGAGTTGTTTTACTGGTTCTCGAAATATTTGTAATTCCGGGATTTGGAATTGCTGGTATCGCAGGTATTCTCCTTATGTTAATCAGCCTGACACTGGGAGTGATTGATAATATTGTATTCGAATTTGAAGGAATTGCTGCATTGAGCATAGTTGCAAAAGTATTCGCCAGGATTCTTATCACGGTACTGGTTGCTTTTGGATTATCGCTTTGGCTAAGCCGTAAGGTTGGTATGTCAGGATTTTTTAAGGGTTTATCGCTCGATGCCCGGCAAGAGCGTTCCGAAGGATTTATCGGAATCGATACACATCAGAAAGAGATGATTGGTAAGACAGGGACAGCATATACTGTATTACGACCTTCGGGCAAAATCCGGATTGAAGGTGAACTTTTCGATGCCATGGCAGAAATAGGCTATATCCAAAAGGGTGATAAGGTGAAAGTTATTCGCGATGAAGCAGGTCAGTTATATGTAATAAAAACATCATAGTAGCGGTTATATGAGTGTAAAAGTATACCGGAAAATAACCTTTAGGCATTAAGTTCCGTAGCATGTTTTACATTCTATAGTGTGGTTAACAGTTTGTGAGAATGTAGAAAATTTTAGAGGTCAAGTAGTATAGTAATTATTTAGAAAACTTTAGTAATTTAAGTTTTACATAAAAGCACTCGATGAAAGCACATGTCTGGCTGAAGCGAATAATGATTATTCTTCTTGTGGTTATTATCCTTTTAGGCATCAAGGGAGTCGACCTTTATCGAAAGGCCTTTTCTCCTAATATTTTTATTTCCAAGGATGCTAATACCTATTTATATATTCCTACCGGATCTTCCTATGAAGTTGTTTTGGAGAAGATAATTGAGTTAAAAGTGGTTCGTAATACTAAATCGCTGGAATGGACAGCACAAAAAAAGAATTATCCGAATCAAATAAAACCAGGAAAGTATCGGATCAGAAACCGCATTAGCAATAATGAATTGATCAATATGCTTCGTTCGGGTAGGCAGTACCCTGTAAAACTGACATTCAATAATATTCGCACACTGGAACAATTTTCGGAACGCATAGCTCTTCAGCTTGAGCTCGACGCTTCAAAACTTCTTTCCTTATTAAAGTCGGATTCGGTACAAAAAAAATACGGCTTTACCAGGTATACTATTAATTGTATGTTTATTCCGAACACCTATGAATTCTTTTGGGACACCCCGACTGATAAATTTATCGAGCGTATGCACGCAGAATACGAATCGTTCTGGAATAGTAAACGTAAGCGTAAAGCTGATAAATTGAATTTGTCGAGGGAAGAAATTATTACGCTTGCCTCCATTGTAAATGAGGAAACTGATAAGGATGAAGAGAAAGCCCGCATTGCAGGCGTATATATCAACAGGATAAAAAAGGGTATGCGGTTGCAGGCCGATCCGACAGTAATATATGCAGTAGGTAATTTTAATATAAAGCGCGTATTACGTAAACATTACCAGATTAATTCACCCTTTAATACCTACAGGGTTGATGGACTGCCTCCCGGCCCCATTTGTTTACCGGAGATTTCCTCTATCGATGCAGTGCTTGATTACGAGAAACATAATTACCTTTACATGTGTGCAAAGTCCGATTTTTCGGGTTATCATGTTTTTACTGTCACACTTTCCGAACATAACCGGAATGCTGCATTGTACCGAAAGCAACTTAACAAAAGAAGAATTTATCGGTAGTTGTAAAAAAATTAGTTGGATAACGTTATTTTTTACCATTCCACTCTTTATTTTTATTAAAATTTTCATAATGGATAAAATTAAATTTGGTACTGATGGCTGGAGGGGTGTTATCGCTAAGGATTTTACACTTACTAATGTTGCCAAAGTAGCCTACGCCTTGGCGAGGTGGCTTAGCAGTAAATATCAGAATCCTTCGGCAGTTATTGGGTACGATTGCCGTTTTGGTGGTGAAATGTTTATGGAAGCATTTGCGAAAATACTGGCTTCAAAAAATGTCAGAGTCTATATTTCCGAGAATTATGTCACTTCACCCATGGTTTCGCTTGGTGTTCTGAAACTGAAATCTAATTGTGGTGTTATGGTCACTGCCAGCCATAATGCCCCTGAATTTAATGGCATAAAATTTAAAGGGGATTATGGTGGACCCATGCTCGATCGTGATGTCAGGGATATTGAAAACCTGATTTCATCCGATTATGAGTTTGATCTGGAAATGCTGAACTGGAATTATCTTGTGGAGCATGGACTGATACAGTATATTAACCTGGAAGCCATTTATCTTAAAAATATCCGCGATAGTTTTGATATTGACAGTTTAAACAATTCCAAACTTCGTTTTGCCTTCGACGCCATGTTCGGTAGTGCACAGAATATTTTTAAAAAACTGATGCCGGGAGTTAAACTTTACCGGTGCGAAGTAAATCCATCATTTTTGGGAATTCCTCCCGAACCGCTGGCTAAAAATCTGCATCTGGTCGAAGAACATATTTGGCAATACCACGACATCGACGCGGCTTTTGCAGTTGATGGCGATGGGGATCGTCTGGCATTTTTCGACGAAAACGGAACCTATCTCGACAGCCACCATGTCCTGTTATTGATTATTCATTATCTGGCCAAATATAAAAAACTCACAGGGAAAGTGGTAGCGAGTTTCTCTGCTACGAACAAAATAGAAACTCTTTGTTCCCATTATGGTCTTGAAGTCGTTCGCACACCAATAGGATTTAAAGAGATTGCAAGCATAATGTTGAATGATAATATTCTTGTTGGAGGTGAAGAATCGGGAGGTATTACCGTAGGTACCTACCTCCCGGAGCGTGATGGTATTTGGATTGGATTAATTATTTGGAACTGGCTGGCAGAATCAGGTAAAAAGCTGAGCGAATTAATGGAAGAAATATATGCTTTAACAGGTCCCTTTGCATACGAGCGGCTCGATCTCGATCTGAATAAAAATACAAGGAACAAAGTATTAGAGCAATGTAGCAGCCATGCATTTACCGAGTTTGGTGAGTTTATTGTAACCAGTGTCGCAACCATCGATGGCTATAAGTTTCAGTTGGGAGAGGGGCAGTGGGTGATGATACGGGCTTCGGGATCCGAACCTGTGATCAGGATATATGCCGAGGCTGAAAACCGCGAGAGAGTCGTATCTATTATAAATGCCGTAGTTAACCGGATTAGTAAAGGGTAGATTACAGGAATAATCCATATTACTTGTTTTGGCCGGTCATCGAAGTTATTCGGCAGATTATACTTGTAATGCACTTTTATGCAAACCCAATATTCAGAACAGAGATTAATATTGATCCAAAAACGCAGGTAAATGAAAATTGTTGAAGCTACCACACAGGATGCCCAAACACTGACTGAAATTGCTGTTATAGCCAAACGGCACTTGAATTACCCGGAGCATTATTACGAAATATGAAAGAATAAGCTGACCATAACACCGGAATATATTAAGCGAAACAGGGTTTATGTTGCAAAAATACGGAGTCGTAGTATAGGTTTTTATTCAATTACTGAAAATCCAGACGATTATTATACAGGTGATATTCTAATCAGGAAGGGATATTGGCTGGAGCATATTTTTATCTTGCCTGATTACTAAAAACAGGGATAGGAGTGAATCTGGTAGAACATGCAAAATCGATTTGCAGAGGATTGGGAATTCAGAGTTTGCAAATTTTTGTCGATCCCTTTTCAGGAAGTTTTTACGATAGTATAGGAGCTATTTGTTTGTACGATTCATAATCAATTAGTTCCGGGCAGAGATATTCCGGTTTATGAATTGGTAATGACTAAGAAACCAAAATAAAATAATGTTTATTTCTCAGGGCATTATTTTAAACATTTTTATAGAAGTGTTGTTCTAATACATGTTAATTGCAAAGTTTTTTAATTAAAGCCCTAGTGATAGTGTAAAGCAGAGTAACTATATCTTTTTTTGCACAGGTTTTATATAGCTTAACCAGCAAAATACGCTAACAAAGATCATACGTTCAGTTAATATAGCATATCGTTAATAATAAGAATATGGGGTATAAGGTTGAATTTAAATTCGACAAAGAGAAAAGTATCTTTTTTAAGGTTTATTCCGGTGACATTTATTTTGACGATTTTAGAAGCTCATGGGAAAATGCTATTAAAAATAACTTGATTTCTCCTGGTGTTAAGAATTTCATAATTGATTACAAAGATGCTACTATTATGTTTGATCACAGCAGGGTAAAAGATATTGTTATTTTTTATACAAAGTATAACGACATTTTCAGCAACTCAAAAATCGCGCTAATCATGGTAAAACCCGAGCATGTTATATTTCCTATGATGGTAGAATCAGAGGGAGTCAATTTTATGGTAAAGCCATTTTATACTGTTGAAGGTGCCCTTAAGTGGTTGGGGTGAGATACGGAGATTTATCCAACTATTCATCCTTCTATCTAAAAAATAAAGATCACATTAAATTTATAATTTCATATTTTCTCAAAATTCATGTACATTACTATCTGAAGATGTATTTTTATCTATTAAAAGCGTATATCTATATATAATCTTTCTTAAACAACCATGAAAAAAATTGGAATTATTGGAGGAATTGGACCGGAATCGACCCAAATGTATTACAGTGAGATCATAAATTTATATAGGGAACGCTCAAGAGGACAATTACCTGAAATTATAATCTATAGTGTTAATATGGAGGAGATGAAGCGCTACCTGGAGGTAAAAGATATGAACTTGTTGGTGGCCATGCTATCTGAGAAAGTCGATAAACTGGTACGGGCAGGAGCCGATTTTGTGGCAATGGCATCGAACACACCCCATATTGTATATGATGAGCTGAGCCGGAAATCGAAGGTTCCGATGATCAGTATTGTCGATGAAGCAGCCAAATATTGCAGGAGTATAACTAAAAATAAAAAAGTAGGTTTACTGGGTACCGGTTTTACCATGAAAGCTGATTTTTATCCTGAAACTTTTAAAAAATATAACCTGTGTATAGTTTTACCAGACGGCAATGAACAGGAGTATATTCATGAAAAGATATTCGCAGAACTGGCACTTGGAATTATTAATGAAGAGACAAAAGAAAAATTTATTGAAATTGCCGGATCGATGGTTAAAAAATATTCGATTGATACGCTGGTATTGGGATGCACGGAATTACCACTGATTTTCGACCGGGAACATTTCAAATTGCATTATGTCAATACGGTAACTATGCATGTAAAGAGTATCATCGATTTCTGTTTTCAGAAAAGATAAAGATTTTCTTTAAAATATAATATGATCTCATTCGAATCTGAACCAGTCGATAGTTGCATAACCTTCACTTTCCGTCATATTCGGATTTACACAAAACAAGCCGACCTTGGCGCCGATCCATTTACCTTTTTTGGCTTTAAAGGGAGTACCTAGATTTTCGAAATGATTACTGTCGCCGCTGTAGCTAAACTGGCATAAACCTTCAGTGTCGACCGAAACCCTGAGATAAGAAGTATTGGTTATTGCAACTACAGAACCTGTTTCTTTCAAGGCTTCATCGCAGCGTTCGTATAGGCCTTCATAAGTGCGTATATAAAGTGAATCGTTGCTTTTTACCAGTGCAATATAGGCCCATTCGGTTCCCATAATAACCAGTCCACATCGTTCACCATCCAGAATTATATGGGATTCAATTTTTGTTGTTACTGTAAAGGATGGAGCTGAAAATTTTTGCAGAAGCAGGTTTGGTACAAACCAGAAATTTCCATTTTGTGTTACGGTACTAACAGCATTAAGTTTTAATATACCCTTTGCTGGATCAAATTTATACCAAGAATCCATCGGATTGGCGTGCCATTGCCATTGCAATCCCAGTGATTCTCCAGTAAATTCATCGCTGGTTTGAGGTACAATAATTGGATAAGTATTTCCAACATCAGGTTTTTTAAATTCCATCACAGGCTCGCCAACACCATCCTTATTGCTGTCAATTCCTATCAGGGGCCAGCCGTCTTTCCACGAAACAGGCTGCAGGTGTACAATGCGTCCATAGAAATCGCGATCCTGAAAATGCATAAACCACCATTCACCCGATTTTAACTCTACAATTCCACCCTGGTGCGGACCATTGATTTCAGTATTTCCTTTATGCAGTACAATTTTAGTTTCGTAGGGCCCGTAAATATTTTTCGAACGCAACACAGTTTGCCAGCCTGTGGGAACACCTCCTGCAGGGGCTAAAATATAGTAATAACCGTCTTTCTTCAGAAATTTAGGCCCTTCGATGGTAGGTTGACTGGCCTCCCTATATATTTCAATTCCATTGTCAAGGATCTTA